>JBBQQS010000214.1:0-8565 GCA_038215525.1 Bryobacterales bacterium | reverse complement strand
TCGAGAAATACGACATCGGGTTCGTGGCGTTCGATGAGCTCGGCGGCTTCGAGGCCGTTGGAGGCGGTGGTAAGGATTTCGAAGTCCGGGAAGTCTTTGAGCAGGAATGCGAGTTCCTCCCGAGCGAGCTGTTCGTCGTCGGCGAGGAGCACGGAAATAGTAGAAGTCGCGCGAACCGACATCCGTTTGTTAGTATAGCGTTTGGTCCTCTGTTGCGCGCCGGGCGAAAAATTCCGGTCGGGTGCGGGGACAGCCGAAGAGCCGAACATTTGCCCGACCCAGTTGCATTACCCTTTCAGACTGCCCCAGCCAAGGGGAAATTCGGGATTCCCGTGCCCGGGACGAGACGGCGGCCGTCTTTTTCCAGGAATACGCCGATGATGGCTTGAGATTTACGTTCAGGCGCGACACAGCGAACCCCTAGACTTTACGACTAAGTTCCCTGTTCGCGCATCCTGTAAGTGTGTTGGTAGATAACGCGTCCAGCCTAAAGGGTTGAAAGCGCGAATCAGAAAGCGATCGAATCGAAGAGCGATGAAAGTTCTTGTCATCGGTGGGACTCAGTTCATCGGTAAGCCTTTGGTGCTTGCTTTGGTGAAAGCCGGGCATGATGTCACCATCATGCACCGGAAGCGCACCCATACGTACGGTAAGAAGGTGGCCAACATCGTCTGCGACCGCAATGATGCGGACGCGGTGACCAAAGCCATCACCGGGCAGCGTTTCGAAGTGGTTTTCGATAACGTCTACGATTGGGAGCGCGGGACGACCGCGAACCAAGTGGAGGCGGCGGTACGCGCGGTGGGCGACCGGCTGATGCGCTACGTCTTTATGTCGAGCGTGGCGGCCTATGGCGACGGCTTGAATCACCACGAGGCCGATGCTCTGGCGCCGGACGACCATCCCGACGCCTACGTGCGCAACAAGGCCATGACCGAGCGGATGCTATTCCGGCTCTATCATCGCAGCAAGACACCGGTGGTGACCCTGCGGCCGCCCTTTATCTACGGCCCTGAAAATCCCTTTTACCGCGAACAATTCTTCTGGGATCGTATGCGTGGCAACCGGCCGCTGATTCTGCCGGGTGATGGCCGCCGCTTGATGCAGTTTGTCTTTATTAAGGACCTAGTGGCGGCGATGCTGCGGGTAATTGAGGAGCCGACGGCGGTGGGCCATGCCTTTAACATCGCCAATCCGCGCCCCGTCACCCAGGAAGAGCTGCTGAATGCGCTGGCGGCGGCGGCCAAAAAGAAAGCCAACGTAGCGCGTCTACCGCGCCGGTTGGTGTTCCAGCATGGCGGGCATCCGATGGGTCCGCAACTGTACTTTGGCTTTTATTACGACATTCCGGCGATCACCGAGGTGGTGGCGAAGGCGCAGCGCACGCTGGGTTGGAAGCCGACCGATTTCTCGAAGGGGCTTGCCGAGACGTATCGCTGGTATCTGCGGAATCACAAGCGGCCGAAGCTCGACTTCTCGTTTGAGGACAAGTTGATCGCGGCGGCGCCGGAGTCGCAGAGCGAAGAGTTCGCTTTTTCCGGCTTGGGCGTTTCGGAATTGGCCGCGCGACGCCGATAGGTCCTAAGGCGAATCTCCCCCTGTAGCCCCTGCGGCGTATGCCGATAGTTTCAACAGGGCCATGTCGAAACGAATTTCCTGTCTGATCGCACTTCTCTTTCTGGCTTCCGTTGGAAGCGAAGCCACACCGCTGAGGCTCGACTATTCGAAGAGCTGGAGCGCCAGCGGAATTGTCTACTACACGTTCACCCTGGCACTCGAAAACGCGGACGATTCGTGGGTGCCGGGGCAGAGTTGGGGTTGGTTGATTTTTGGGGACTCGCCGAGCTTAGGGGGTAGTCCTTTCAATGACTTCACGATGACGGGCGGCCTGATGGGGGTGGGCCCGTGGAATTCGGTGACGACGTCGAGCGGAGCGCACAATGGGCCGACGTTGGGTCCGGTGGTGGAGATGTGGATGCCGACGTCGGTGGGGGAATTTCTGACTTGGCAGGGCTACTCCACGAGCAACGTGCCGGATGGTTCGATGTTCTTCAGCACGTTCTTCACGGGGGACGGAGCCGTGGGGGCCGACTTCCAGGCGGCGAATAACCTGTTTCCGGACGAGAATTTCCCCAATAGCCCGGCTTTTGTGCCGCCCGTGAACGGTGGCCCGCCGGTGCCTTCGAATTCGAGTTCGAGCAGTTCGTCGAGTTCGTCAAGCAGCTCGACGAGCTCTGGCGGCGACGAGTTGTGGGTTCAGACGGTAGCGGTGCCCGAGCCCGCGAGTGTGGGGCTCACCGGCTTGGTACTGGCGGCCATCGGCCTGCGTCTGTCGCGCCAACTGCGTCGCGCATAGAGTTGATGCGGCTGGGCGCGGCCTGTCACAATGGGGGATGCCACTGCGCATCGGTCTCGATTTGCGGCACGCCCGGGACTTCGGGATTGGCTCCTATATCCGGAACCTGATCGGCGCCCTGGCGCGCCTACCGTCTCCCGATGCCCGCTTCCTGCTGCTGGGCCGATCCGACGACTTTGCCGCTTTAGGCAAGCTGCCCGACCACTTTGAATTCCACCCCTACGCGCGGGCCGATACGGGCTTCATCCATCAGATCTCGTTCCCCTGGTTCAGCCGGCAGTTACACGCCGATGTGATCCACATTCCCCTGAACATCGTGCCGGTGGCGATGCCACGGCCGTATGTGGTGACGGTGCACGATTTGAGCACCCTGCTTTACGCCGGACAACAGAACGAGGCGCGGCATAATTATAGGCTTTGGCGAGCACGCCACGGCTTGGCGCGGGCCGAACGGGTGATCGCCGTCTCCGACGCGACTCGCACCGACCTCGAGGATCTGCTGGCCGTACCGCCGGAGCGCATCGAGCAGATCTACAACGCCATCGACCCCCAGTTTCAACTCCCGGCCGCCTCCGAAACGGACCAGAAGCGGGCGCTCGAGCGCTACGGCATAACCTACCCCTACGTCCTCTACGCGGGCAACATCCGGCCGCAGAAGAACATTCCGCGCTTGATTGAGGCCTTTGCCGTCGTGCGTGACGAGCTTTCGTCGCATCCGGTCTACAAGGAACTGCGGCTGGTGATCATCGGCGATGAGATTTCGAAGCACGCCGCCGTGCGCCGTGCCGTCATCCAGACGCGGACGCAGGCCGCCGTCCGGTTTCTGGGCTTCGTGCCGTTTGAAACGCTGCGGGCGTTCTATCAGGCGGCGCAAGTGTTCACTTTCCCCTCGCTTTACGAAGGATTCGGGCTGCCGCCCTTGGAGGCGATGGCCTGCGGGACTCCGGTGGTGACGTCGAGCGTGAGCTCGCTGCCCGAGGCGGTGGGAGACGCGGCCGTGATGGTGAGCCCGGAGAATGTCTTCGCTATCTCGCGGGGCATCAAAGAAGCGCTGCTGGACCTCGATCTGCGGCGGGATCTGAGGGAAAAGGGCTACCGGCAGGTGGCCAAGTTCCGTTGGGAACGGACGGCGGAGCAGACTATGGCTGTTTACCGCGCGGCGGCTGGGGCTTAGCCGGGGGGACGAGGTCTTCGACGCGCAGGCCGATGACGAGGGCGGCGCGGTCGGCAAAGTCCCAGGAGAAGCCGCGTTTGCCCTTGAGGACGAGGTGCAAATGGGGTTGGGAGATGCCGGCGCGGCGGGCGAGCGAGGCGACGGTGGTGTCGCCGGAGTCGACGCGGCGGCAGATTTCGTGGATCAGCTGGTTATGGAGGGTTTGGAAAGTCACTTATTTCTCTCGGCAATAATATACTTTATTTCCCAAAATGGTACAACTATAAAGTTTGAATTGCAAATGACCGATGTCGGTTAAGTCATAGTAAATAAAAAGAAAAAATTTATGAGAATTTTGTCACTGAGAAACCACTTATATAAATACAGTGGCGATATTGACTTTGAATTCTGGGGGCTTAGGATGGAGCCAACTGGGTGCCACTGGTAACTGTCGATTCTGTGTAGGAGGATGGGCGGGAAAAAGCCGGGGCACCCAACTCTAAATAAGTTGAGGACCTGATACCAATGGAATGGACGCGATCGGAAACTTTGGCCCTGGCGGCGAACTCATGCACGTTTTGCCACGGCCTGGGGCTACGGACTGGACGGCGAAACCAGGAAAAAGCTTGTTTGTGCGTGTTTCGCACGGTGTTTCGCATTTGCCTGACGCGGTTTCGCTTCTGCTATGAGCGCGAGAAAAACAAGACCGGTGTGACGCTGGAGGGGAACGTCTGGAGCCGGAAGAACGAGGAATACGTGGCCGATTTTCTGATGGTGACCCGGCGGGCGCTCAGCGAAGAGGACTGGAAGATCTTCAACTATCACTTTCTGTTGGGTGCCGATTGGCGCCTGTGCACCAAGAAGCTGAACATGGACCGGGGGGCATTCTTTCACGAAGTCTACCGGATCACGTCGCGGCTGGGGCGGCTGTATCGCGAGTTGCAGCCTTATTCGCTGTTTCCGCTCGATGAGTACTTCCATGGCACGACACGGGAGCAGAACCGGCTGGCCGAGTTCCGCGCTCCGGCCCGGGAGCGGCCCTCGTTCCGTCCGCCGGTGCGAGAGGCGGCGTAGCCTTCGTTGGTAGGGGGCCCTGGCGGTGTGGCGCCGGGGTCCCGTTGGGATTCCAGTGCGTTTGGGCGGCCCGCTCGCGATTCATCGCGCTTTCTCCGGAATTGGAAGGCAGATTGCAAGTGTGTCCTGCGCCACAACCGGCAGAGGAGTCATAGATGAACCGCGTACCCTTCCAACTATTTGCCACGTTAGCCATGAGCGCACTGCTGGCAACCGGACAGACCCAGATTCAGAAGGCAGAAATCAGCCGGACCCCGGCCGATAGTGGCGGGCGGATGTACGAAGCCTACTGCGCCGTCTGCCATGGCGCCTTCGGCAAAGGGGATGGCCCGGCGGCGGGGGCGCTCAAGAAGCCCATGGGGGACTTGACTCTGCTAGCGCAGAACAATGGCGGGGATTTCCCGGCGAATCGAGTGATGACGG
This sequence comes from Bryobacterales bacterium, assembly GCA_038215525.1. Taxonomy (GTDB): domain Bacteria; phylum Acidobacteriota; class Terriglobia; order Bryobacterales; family Bryobacteraceae; genus JALHNI01. Next base: position 3,559 of record JBBQQS010000214.1, on the reverse strand, counting down.
TTCTAGGGCAGGGACCCGGATCCGCGGCTCACGGCGCCGACATGCCGGTGTGGGGAAATGTCTTTCGCGATTCGGGGAAGGACCGGATCGAAACACAGATGCGGATCTACAACCTGACCCGCTTTCTCGACCGAATGCAGGTGTTAACGGCGCGGAAGGTAAAAATTGTACCCGCCGAACCGCCACTGATGCATCTGACGGGCATCCCAGTCGGTTCCGGCGAGGCAATGTACCATACACTGTGCGCTGGCTGCCATGGGAGCCGGGGCCAGGGTGATGGACCCGCATCGCCTTTGTTGAAGGGCGAGCGTTTGGATCTGACGCACTTGGCCCGCACACACGGGGGCAAATACCCAGCCCAACAGGTGACCAATGTGCTGGGTGCGCAATCCGGAATCGTGGCTCATGGCAACAAGGAAATGCCGATCTGGGGGGAATCCTTCCGGGGAGCGGGGGAAGATCGCGCCGTGGTGCGGCTGCGGATCGCGAATCTGGTGGATTACGTGAAGACCTTGCAGGTGAAGTAAGCGCAGCGGGCGTCTTCGAGTTATTCTTCAGTGTTTTGTGGACCGGGTAGGCATCCCAGCCGAAGGAGCCGCGGGAAACGGCAGTAACCGGCGGAACCAATGGGGTCATTTCACCCACTTCGCAGTGTGATTTCGAGCAAAAACGCGCTACTTGGCGGGTCCAGGAGCTTCGCGAATCTTGAGCATTGCAACAACTAAGCTGTGCAGGTCGAAGTGGAACGAAAACTGCACGAATCCTTAATGGCCACACTTGGCCTGAGGAAGAGAACATGAACACTTTGCGGCAGGAGTCCTAGCTTTGACGTTGTGCGAGAACTGCCATGGCCGCCTGAAGGGGCGGGCGACGGCCCGACTTCAGCTTGGCTGAAGGGCGGGCGGTTGGATCTAACGAAATTGGCGAGCCGGAAATGGAGGCAAGTATCCAGCCACGACGGTCAAGATGATTCTCGGCGATCAGCCCGGAACGGCCGCCCGTGGAAGCAAGGAAATGCCCGTCTGGGGAGATTCCTTCCGGGCGACAGGCGAAGATCGCTCGGTAATCACCCTGCGGATCAGTAACCTGGTGGAATACGTAAAGAACTGCAACGCCCATAGTTCCCTCGCTTGGCCTCAGGGGGCGTTCGGGGGGCGTTCCCTCGCAGGCTTTCCTAAGTCACCGCTCGCTGATGCTGCAAATTGCATCACTTTCCTTGTTCCTCCTATTTGAGGGCACTCGCACTCAAAACCCACACCCGACCTTTTCCACAGAAAATTTGACAGTCGTGTCACTGCGGGTTATATTAGGAAGGTTTGGCGAGCAATCTGTCTGCTCCCGGCTACCGCTTGTCTTGCGTTTAGGCCATACCCAGAGAGCCAACACCTGGGTGCTGAGACGTGTAAAAAGAAGATGAGTCCGGCTTGGGAGCCGGTCCCGCTACATACAGTGAACGAAGCTCACGCAGGCTTTGCTGGATGGAATGGACTTGTCCGAAGTAGATTTGCCCCGTTCCGTAGATCGGCCTTCATGGGCCACGCGGAGACGTCAGTGGGGTTTTTTCCCTCAAAGAAAAGACTTGCAGGCGGTCAATTTGGCCTTTTGTGATTCGCGCGTGTTCACGCCGTGGATTGTTTAGGCTGAAGGGGTTCACCAACGCCATTTCGTTTTAGAAGGTATTAATTTAGCGTGCCTACGATCAATCAACTTGTGCGCAAGGGTCGCGTTGTGACCAACTACAAGACTGCGAGCCCGGCTTTGGCCGCATGCCCGCAGCGCCGTGGCGTCTGTACCCGCGTCTTTACTACGACTCCCAAAAAACCGAACTCGGCGCTCCGCAAGGTCGCCCGCGTTCGTCTCACCAACGGTATTGAAGTCACCAGCTACATCCCGGGCGTGGGCCATAACCTGCAGGAGCACTCGATTGTGCTAATCCGCGGTGGCCGCGTGAAGGATTTGCCCGGTGTGCGTTACCACATCGTGCGCGGCACGCTGGATACAGCGGGCGTCGCCAACCGGAAGCAGAGCCGTTCGAAGTACGGTGCGAAGCGTCCGAAGAGCGGACCGGCCAAGTAGTCGCCCAGTAGCCGCCCAGTAGCCGCTAAGTAAAAGGAACCCAGGAGAATCTATGTCTCGTCGTCGCAGAGCGGAACGCCGCGAATTGTTGCCGGATCCGGTTTATAACTCCACATTGGTGGAGCAGTTTGTCAATTGCATGATGTGGGATGGGAAGAAGAATACGGCCCAGCGGCTATTCTATGACTCGATGCAGATGCTGGAGCAGCGCGGTGGGGACGAAGCCCTGAAGTTATTCAAGAAGGCCGTTGAGAACTGCAAGCCGTTGCTCGAGGTGAAGACGCGCCGCGTGGGTGGTGCGAACTATCAGGTGCCGATCGAGGTGCCGAACAACCGGCGTACGTCGCTGGCGATCCGCTGGCTGCTGCTGTATTCGCGCGGCCGTTCGGAAAAAGGGATGAGCGAAAAGCTTGCCAACGAATTGAATGACGCCGCGAACTCTCGCGGTGGCGCGATTAAAAAGAAGGATGAAGTCCATCGTATGGCCGAAGCTAACAAGGCTTTTGCTCATTACCGGTGGTAGTTAGCCGGTTTCGACCAATATAAGGCGTCCACCAACACTATGCCCCGTACAGTACCACTTACTCGCATGCGTAACATCGGCATCATGGCCCACATTGATGCCGGTAAGACCACCACGACTGAGCGCATTCTCTATTACACCGGCCGTACTTACAAGATCGGTGAAGTTCACGAGGGCACGGCCACGATGGACTGGATGGCGCAAGAGCAAGAACGCGGCATTACGATTACGTCGGCAGCGACCACTTGCGAGTGGAACGATATCCAGATCAACATCATCGATACGCCTGGGCACGTTGACTTTACGGCTGAAGTGGAGCGCAGCTTGCGAGTGCTCGATGGCGCGGTCGCCGTTTTCGATGCCGTGGCCGGTGTGCAACCACAGACGGAAACCGTGTGGCGCCAAGCCGATAAGTATCATGTCCCGCGCATTTGTTTCGTCAACAAGATGGACCGCATCGGCGCCGACTTCTTTCGTTCCGTGCAGACCATGATCGATCGCCTGGGTTGTAAGCCGGTGATCATTCAGACTCCTGTCGGTGGCGAAGATCAATTTAAGGGCATTGTTGACTTAGTGACGATGAAGGCGCGTATCTGGCACAACGAAGAGTTGGGCGCGAAATTTGACGACGTCGAAATTCCGGCGGAACTGCTGGACGAAGCCACGCATTATCGTGAGCTGTTGGTGGAAGCCGTAGCCGAAGCCGTTGACGAACTGGCCGAAAAGTATTTGAATGGCGAAGCGATTACCGAAGCCGAGCTCAAGGCTGGCATTCGGCAAGCGACGATCGCACAGAAGATATTCCCCGTCATTCTGGGTTCGGCCTTCAAGAATAAGGGCGTCCAGAATATGCTTGACGCCGTGGTGGACTACCTGCCGCATCCCCTTGACGTGCCCCCGATCAAGGGTCACGATGTCGACAACAAAGAGCTCGTCATTGAGCGCAAAGCTGACGATGCC
>JBBQQS010000213.1:0-8578 GCA_038215525.1 Bryobacterales bacterium | reverse complement strand
CGCCCCCCAAGCCGCCCCACTGGCCGCCCCACTGGCCGCCCCACTGGGGCATACCTAGTAGTGCAGCGCCAACTCCGGGGCCAGTAACTCGCCCTGCGGACCCGGCAACACACCCACGGCGCGCAGAGCGAGAAGGAAAGGACGCAGGCGGGTGAGGGTGGCTTGGTAGGAGTCAGTTTGGGTGGTGAGGACGTCGGCTTCGTCGGAGTTGTCGCCTTGCTCGCCGCTGCCGAAGCGGGCGGCGAGGGCTTCGAGCGGGGACTTGCGCTTGGGGAATTGCTTGAGCTCAATGGAGTCCGACGGTTTCAGTTTGAGGATGCGCTTGGTGGCATTGAGCGCGGCGTTGAAGCCGCCGAGTTCGTCCACCAGGCCAAGGCCGAAGGCGTCTTCGCCGCTCCAGACGCGGCCTTTGGCCACTTGGAGGACCTTCTCCTTGGGTAGCTTGCGGCCAGCGGCGACGCGGGAGGTGAAGGTTTCGTAGATGCGGTCGAGCGAGGAGCGGAAGCGTTCGAGTTCGGTGGGGGAGAAGTCCCGGCCCGAGTCGTACATGCTCGAGTTTTGGCCGTATTTGACGGCGTCGAAGGAGAGGCCGAGTTTCTCGAACAAGCCGGCCATGACGAACTTGCCGGAGACGACGCCGATGGAGCCCGTGATCGTACCGGGCTGGGCGATGATGCGGTCGGCATCCATCGCCACCCAATAGCCGCCGGAAGCGGCCACGGCGCCCATGGAGATGATGACGGGCTTGCCTTTTTGGCGCGCGCGCTGCACTTCACGGCCGATGACGTCGGAGGCGATGGCGCTGCCGCCAGGCGAATCGACGCGGAAGACGATGGCCTTTACCTCGTGATCGTCCATGGCTTGGCGGAAAGCGGCGGCAACGGTGTCGGATCCCATGGAAGAGGAGCCCATCAGCGGGTCGGAGGCACTTTTGCCGGAAGTAATGGCGCCCACGCCGTAGATGAGCGCGACGCGGGGGCCAGAGTCATTCTGTTTCTTGGCTTTACTGGCGTACTTACTCAGAAAAAGTAACTTGGCGCCAGCGCCGGCTTTTTTCTTGGCCGCGGCGTAGGCTTGGTCACGGTAAGCGAGTTCGTCGACCAAGTGGTTCGCTACGGACTCGGGGCCGAAGTGGGGGGCGTGGTCGATGAGGTCCTTTACTCTGTCCGTGGACATGCCGCGGCCTTCGGCGATGCCTTTGACGATCTGGTTGAATAAGCTGCCGACGAGTTTGTCGGTGGCTTCGCGGTGCGCCGGAGTGAATTTCTTTTCCATGTAATATTCGCGGATATTTTTGTACTCGTAGCGGCCCTCAAAATGGGGCTGGACGCCGAGTTTGTCGAGCGTGCCGCGGATGAATTGCTGGTCGGCGAAGATGCCGGTGACGGCGACTTCGCCGGAGGGAAGCAGGAAGAGACGGTCGAAGGTAGAGGCGAGATAGTAGTTGCCCAGGCCGCCGAAGCTTTCGGAATAACCATAGACGAATTTCTTTTTGGCGCGGAATTTGAGGATGGCTTCGCGGAGGTCCTGCATGGTAGCCACGCCCACGGGAGCGGCGCCCAGGTTGATGAGCAGGCCCGAGACGTTGGCATCGGCGCCGGCCGCGTCGAGAGAGTCGAGGTAGTCGCGTAAGGCGAGGGTCGTGCCGCGGCCGGAGAGCACCTGGAAGGGGTCTTCACTGGCTTCTTCCGGAATCGAGCCGAGCGACCATTCGAGCACGATGGGGCCGCCGTAGGATTTAGTGCCGCGGAAGTAACGGCCCGCCAGGGCGGCGACGGCGAGGATCAAAACTAAAACGAGGAAAATACCGCGAATACCAGTGAAAAGCTTACGCATCAGGAAGGCTCCTGCTTTGAGCATAAGCCAAGGGCGAGGGCTAGGCGGGATCGCCGGAAAGGAAATCATCGGCTTCTTCGCCGGCGGAGGCATCGGTGGTCAGGTGTTTCTGCGTGGAGCGGTAGGCGCGGGCGAAGACGCGGGACATGGCGAGGCAGGCAGGGTCGGGGTAGATCTTGAAGAAAGAATCACGCAGGGAGGCGAGGCTCAAATCCTGACAGACGCTGGCGAGATTGGCGGCGGTGTTTTGGACGCAGGGACGGCATTCGAGGCCGGCGAGGCGGCAGCTATCGGGTTTGGGTAAGTCCTGGTCGCTCACTTCGCGTAGTTTGGGGACCCGTCCGGGGCCGGTTTGACAAATTTGCATACTTCTCCCGCAGGCCACCGACGTGACAGATCGAACTCTAATCTAGCGCGTTTCGCCCGGAAAATACGGGCCTTGATGCGGGCTCCGGGTGCCTCTTATGGGGGGTAAGGGGGAGTTCTGTGATGGAGATTACGGAGCGCTGTTTCAGCTTGAAACGTGGGCGCTCGAGCGTGGCGAGCGCGAACAGCAGCACCACCCAAAGCGCCATGGGGAGGCGGGCCATCGGATAGTCGACCAGCGCATGCAGGCCCGCGATTGGCAGGCCCAGGAGCCACGGTGCGCGCATCGTTTGGCGGCAAGCGTAGAGGTAACCCGCCAGCAGCAGCAACGCCATGAAGAGGCCGCCGTCTACCCCCCATTCGAGCCAATCATTATGCGCGTGGTCGACGAATTCGCCGGCGTCGAAAGTGGCCATTTCGGGATAGGCGCGAGAAAAGGTCCCCAAGCCATGGCCGAGCCAGGGCTGGCGGCGCCAAAGCGCGACCGAACTGCTCCAGATCTGGTCGCGGTAAAGCCAGGGCTCTGAGTCGCAGAGTTTGTGCCAGAGCGCGTCGCCGCTCCAGGAGGCGGTGGCGACCGCGAAGAGGACCAGGGCGACCGCGAGCGCGCTTTTGGCCCATCGGCCACGGCCGACGAGGGCCCAGAGGAGCACCAGTTCGAGCGTGACCAGCGCGAGGGCGGCCCGGGATCCACTGGCCGAGGCCGCCGCCAGAATCGCCGCCACGGCCCACCAGAAGTGCGGCTTGCCGGCGGCGAGCCAGACGGAGGGGGCGAGCATGAGTTCGCACCAGACGGCGAAGTGATTCTGGTTGACCCAGGGCCCCAGGACGTCGTGGCCGGAGGTGGGCCAAAGCCAGTAGACGCGGCCCGCGGAGGTGGCCCACATCAGGAGCGAGAGCAACGCGAAGAGGCCGGCCCCATGCGTCAGCAACTCGAGAAACTTCGCGCGGACGCCCGGCAGAACGAGTTGCGCCGTGAAGCACCAAGCGGCTAAAGCCAGCCAGCGCACCGTCATCAGCGCTGTGGCCGAGCTTTCGAGCGTTTCGCCGGTGAGGATTTGTACGCCGCCCAAAGCGGAGACCGTGGCGAGCCCGATAGCGATCCAGGGTGTGGCGCGGAATCGCCCGGGCGACCAACTCCAGAGGGCGCAGGCGGTGAGCAGGAAGACCAGGCCCTCGAGCAGGAGCTCCCAGGCGGCGTCGCGCCGGAAGACGGTGAGGGTGGCGAACCACAGGCAGGCGAATAGGCCCCAGGCGATCCGGCTCACGGACGGCGGCTCCAGTGGACTTCGTGAATCACGAGCGGCTCGCGTAAGGGCGGCCTGCCGGGCGGCCGAGCGTATTCGAGCAAAAGGTGGGCCATCTGGGGCTGGGTGAGTGGACCGGCCAAGGGACGCCCCGTCCGCTCATCGAGCAAACGCGCGCGCACCCAGTCCGGGGCGGTGGCCCGAATCTGGACGCGAGGGAGCGCGCCCCGGGCCAGCAGCACGCGCTGATGGAGCAGCGCGGCGGAATCGGGAGGATGGGGGCTCATTTCCACGCGCCAGCCTTGGCTGGTGGGGCCCATCTCAAGCTTGGCCGCCGGCGGACGCCGCCAATCGAAGCCACGGCCCAGGGGCACGGTGCGGAAGCGTGGGTTCATGACCTCGCGGCCGGCTTCGGCGGCACCATCCACGGGCAAGAAATGCTGTTTGGCCAGGGAATGCCAGATGGCCACGGCGGCGGCAAAGTCACGCCGATCCAAATGGAGGTCGGTGAGGTCGAGCCCGAGGTCGGTTCGTTCGCTGGCGGTCGCCACCCGGCCGGCATTGGCGCGGCTCTCCGAAGCGAAGGGCAGGGGCAAGAGCCGAGCCAGGGCGGCACGGGCGGAGGCAAGTTCGCCCTGCTCCATGAAGAAGAGCGTGGTGTAGAAGAGAACGGGCGCCGAGTCCGGAATGATCTGGGAGAGCAGAAACGGGCCATCCGGGCGCAGGCGCCAGACGGTATCGAGCAGGGCGCGGCGGTCGCCGTGGCTCATCCGGAAGCAACGGCGCGCAGTTGGCCAGGGGTCGCCCGCCCCGGCGTGCCGGGAGAGGAACTCGAGTTGGGACCATTGCGCGCGAAAGCGGGCATCCCCGGAGGCGGCATGGGCGAAGCGGTCGCGAGCCTGGGTGAGGTCGCCGCGCCACTCGGCAATCAGCGCCAGGCGGATCCGGGCTGGGGAATCGCGGGGCGACAAATCCACGATGCGCTGGAGCCAATGCTCCTCGCGGTCCGGTTCGCGCGCGGCCATATCCCGGGCATAGTCCGGCCACTGGCGGAGGAGGTACTGCGGCCCAGTCAGGAATTGGAAACTATAGGCCGCGAGGAGACAGCCGGAAGCGAGGCCAGTGGCCAAGGTGGCGTGCAGGAAACGAAGCCAGAGAGAGGAAGCGCGAAGGCGCATACTTATTCGTCGGTGGAAGGAGAGGCGGCCAATAGTACTCAAAATACCTACTCCCGGGTATTTGTACTTACTCCCTCTCCGGGGCGGAAATCCCGTCGAAAACTAGTAAGTGGATTGGAAGCGCTCCGGCTGTCGGCTGGCCGGTAGTAGGACGTTTGTCTCACACAAATTTTGGATTGTTAAGAAGAAACTCGAGGTAGGACCACATAGCATGGAACTGAAAAATCTAAGTCAAGTGACGGCGTTGGGCATGGCGATGACGTTGGCGGCATCGCAAACGGTGGCGCTGGCGGCCCCGCCTGCCAGGGAGGTGGCCGCTAAGCAACCGGTCGCGCAACAGGTGGCGGCGCGGATGATTGGCACGGCGATCAGCGCGGGCAATTTTGAGTTGAACGAGCGCACGATGCCGGGTAGCGGCAGCGTGCCGAACGGGGCGGCGATGACCACCGCGGCGACGGGATCGACGTTGCACCTGGATGGTGGCGTGCGCCTGGACTTGGCGCCGCACTCGCGCGGCCATGTGTACCAGGATCGTCTGGAGCTTGAAGCTGGCGAAGCGTCGAGCGAAGGGCGCTACCGCGTGGAGACGAGCGAACTGCGGGTAGACTCGGCCGTGGGTGCACGCTCGGCGGTAAGCTATGAGGCTGACGGCCGTTTAAAGGTGACGGCCGGCAAGGGAGCGGTGCGGGTGAGTCACCGGTCGGGCTTGCTGCTGGCGCAGGTGTTGCCGGGACGGAGTGTGTTGCTTGCGCCGCGGGCCGGCGGGGCGGCGAACTCGATGTCGCTGGTGGGCACGATTGAGAAACGGGAGAACGGCTTGTACCTCACGGACGAGACGGCCGGGATCACGGTGAAGCTGCAGGGCGGGGAACTGGATAAGTTCGTCGGCAAGAAGGTCCGGATGGCGGGCAAAACCGATGAGCAGGCGCCGCGGATCGAAGGTGTGGCGGCGACGGTGAACGTCGATCGTGTGCAGCCGGTCGGCACTTCGGCCAAGAAGAAAGGTGCGGTGGCGGGCGCGGCCGGTGGGGCCACCGCGGCTGCCACAGGCCTATCAACGACGGTAATCGTCGTGGGGGGCATCGCCGTCGCCGGCGCCGTGGCTGGAACTTCGGTGGCCGTGAATCGTAGCGGCCGGAGCACGACGGGCAGCGGCGGCTTTTCGCCGACGACGATCGACCCGACGTCAAGCCGCTAGTCTTTTCGTATCGAAGACCCTAGACCCTAAGGGGGCGCTGCGGCGCTCCCTTTTTTATGGCTCTAATGTTCGCCTTTTCTTCTTATTGACGCCGTCGGACCCTGAGTTGGAGTGGGGTTTGGTAAACTAAAGGGAATTGCAGGCCCTCAAGAGAGAAGACAACTATGGATCTTGTGCGAAAATCCGTTCTGGTGGCGGGACTGTTTGGCTTTGCTGCTTCGGCCGTACCACTGAATCAAGAAGCGACCTTCGAACCCCAACCCGATGCGCGATTAGCCAAGCTGCGCCGTTTCTTTATCTTACGGTCGAGTCCGATTTCCCATTTGGCCGAGGACTTTCTGCGGGTGGCCGACCGGCACGGCCTCGATTGGCGGTTGCTGCCTTCGATTGCGATTGTGGAATCGAGCGGAGGTAAGTACTACCCCAACAACAATATCTTCGGTTGGGACAATGGCAGCACTCGCTTTACTTCCATCCAACGCAGCATCGACGTGGTGGGAGCCCAAATCGCCAAGATCCGGTATTACAAGGGTAAGGACTTGAACGGCTTTTTAAGGGTCTACAATCCGGTCGGTGACTATCCGAGCAGGGTGAAGAAAGTGATCCGGGCGCTGGATCCTCAGTTTAGCGATTCGCGGCGGATCCTTCTGCCTCGTCCGGTGCTGAGCCCGGAAACTATCTAAGCAGGACAAACTAAAGGGCCCCTCGGGAAGCGGAGCCCTTTTCTATTTCGCCGCGCTTCGACTAGATGCACTTCGAGATCAGGTCTTTAATCTTGACCTGTTCGCCGGAATCGGGATTCTTAGTTAGTGCGATCTCGAGGGACTTACGGGCGTTCGGTTTGTCGCCCTTCTGGAACAGGGCCATCCCCAAGTGGTAGTGGTAGGTAGATTTCTCGGGGAAGCGTTGAATCAGATCGCGGAAGATGGAGACGGCGTTATCGCTGAGGTTCTTCTTGATGTAAATCCAGCCCAGCGTGTCGTTGACGTCGGGATGGTTGGGTAGCTTCTGTTTGGCGCGATTGGCGTAGGACAGGGCTTGGTCAAGGTTATTGCCGTCTTCGGCCATCAGGTAGGCCACATTGTTGAGCGCAATGGGGTTATCAGGCTCAATCGACATGATCTTCTCGTAGATGGGGCGGGCTTCCTTCAAGTTACCTTGGGACTCCAGAACGGCCGCCTGGCGGACGTAGGAGTTCACATCGTTGGGGGAGATTTCGCGGGCCTTTGAATAAGAGGCCAAAGCACCGGCCAGGTCACCCTTAAAGCGGAGCACATCACCGAGGCGCACGTGGAGGTCCGCCGATTTGGGGCTCTTGCTGAGCAATTGCCGGAACTCGGTTTCGGCGATGTCGAGCTTGTTGGCGCGTCCGGCGGTGTTGGCGTAGACGACGCGGAGGTCCGAGCGGTCCGGAGCCTTAGCGATTTCGGCGCGCAGGAGGCCGAGAGCGGCATCGAACTGCTGCTGAGCGGTGAGGACTTCGATCAGGCCGGCCAAGCTGCGCGGATCGGTGGGCGAGGAGGCATAGAAGGCACGGAAGAGGGTTTCGGCTTGGGGGTAGTTTTTCTCGGCAAGACTCAGCATGCCGAGCTGAAACTGGGCGTCGGGCAGGTTGGGGCTCTGCTTCAGGAGCGCCTCGAGATCAGTGCGGGCCTGAGAGAATTCACGCATGCCGATGAGAGCGGAGGTCTTCAGGAGCCGGGCGCCCAGGTTGTTGGCATCGAACTGCAACACTTGGTTGGAGGTCTGGACGGCATTCTGGAAGTCCTGCTTGGAGATGTAGACCTGGGCCAGGGCCAGTTTGGCAATCAGGTAATCCGGGCGAAACTTAATCGCTTCGAGCAATTGGATGCGGGCACCGTCCAGATCGCCTTTGGCGAGCAAGGCGCGGGCCAGATTGAAGCGCAGTACGGGGTTTTCCGGCGTGCGGGCGACTACGGATTGCAAATCGATGACGGCGGACTGGATCTCCTCGCGGGTGCCGGCCTGCAGTTTGAGCGAAGCGCGCATGGCGAGCGCCTCATTGTCTCCAGAATCTTCCTTCAGGATCGACTCCACCAACTGCGTCGCTTCGGTCTTCTTGCCCTGCATCACCATCGTTTCGACAATCTTCTTCTGGTAGGCGTGCTTTTCTTTAGGCTGCGCCTTGGCGCCCAGCTCGTATTGGCGGATGGCGCTATCGAGGTCCTTGGTGCGGTAGAAGAACTCGCCCACCAACAGGTGGCCGTTGGGAAAGGCTTTGGGGTCGTTCAGAATCCGATTGAGGGTATTCTGCATATCGTCGCGACGATTGCCGACGAAGTAGTGGCCGGCCAGGGTCAAGTAGTGCGAGACGGTTTTGGGGTCATTGTCCACCTGCAGCTTCAAGAGCGCTTCGGCTTCATCCATGCGCTTCTGTTGGCTTAAGCGCGTGTAGAGCACGTTGTATATAGGGGAATAGGACTTATTCTGGGCAATCAGACCGCGGGCAAGTTTTTCGGCGTCGTCCCAACGATCGTTGGCTCCCAGGGTCTGCACCAGCACCAGCACCAGGTCGGGCTGATTCGGCTTCACGGCATTGGCCTTCTCAAAGAATTCAAGCGCACCCTTGGCGTCCTGCTTGGTGAGCGAGATGTAGCCGTTCAAGCGCAGGCCGTCGTAAGAATTGGGATTGGCGAGGGTGAGCTTTTTGGCCAAGTCCTCAATTTCTTTGATGAATTCCTTGGGCTTGCGCGGGTCCACCGCGTAGAAAGTGAGATAGATTTCGGCCAGGC
>JBBQQS010000212.1:0-8579 GCA_038215525.1 Bryobacterales bacterium | reverse complement strand
AAGAATTTGGCGAAGCCGCGGGCGACGATGTGGCCCTCTTCGTCGAGCACGAGGCCACGGGCATCGCGTAAGACGTCGGGCCAGTCGTGGGCCTTGAAGTCGAATTGAGCGCGCTGGGAGTAATTGTAAATCCAGAGCGGTAAGCGCGCATGGCGGCGGCGGGTGCAATAACCGTTGGCTACGAAGTCATGCAGCTCTTGAAGTTTGGGATAAAGCATGACGGCGCTTTCAGATTAACACTGAACTAACAGAGTTCGGTTATACTGCAAAAACACCTCAAGAAGAGAAGCGACCCAGTGGACCCCAACCAACTCATGCAAACCCTGTTGCCGCGAGCGGTAGACGCGGCGATCCTTCTATTCAAAACACTAGCCATGTAGATGATTGGCCGCTGGCTGATTAACTTCTCCATCCGATTGATCGCCAATCGCTTGAGCCGGCAAAAGGTCGATCACACCATCATTGGCTACGTCGAATCCACCGTTCGCATCGTGCTGAACGTGATCCTGATTGTCGGCTTGCTGAGCTTCTTCGGCATCGAAACCACCACCTTCGCCGGATTACTGGCCGGCTTGGGCTTGGCCATCGGCGCGGCCTGGGGCGGCATGCTCTCGAACTTCGCCGCCGGCGCGTTGCTCGTCTTCCTGAAACCCTTCCGCGTGCGCGACTTTATCCTACCGCGCCCGTGTCGCACGCGGTCGATCCGCAGGCCTTCATGGACCAGTTACTGCCCAAGATCAAAGCGATTCCGAACGTGATCGCGAGCCCGGCGCCAGACTTGAAGATCCTCACTTACAGCGCCTACGGCTGCGTGCTGGTGATCCGGCCCTATTGCCACAACGATCATTACTGGCAGGTGTATTTCGATACGCAGGACGCCATCCGCAACACCTTCGGCTCCGGTGGCTTCCCGCTGCCCGAAGTGAAGACCGACGTTGCTCCCCCCGAGGCCTAATGCTCTCTTCCGCTGAGCTACGGAAAAGGCCTTAGATCGGTCTCAGGGAAACCCCGGCTCTAGGTGTTGATTCACCTTGGTTCTAAGTAATTCTGAAAAAGCCCTATTACTTACCGTCAAGATGGACGAAATAGGTGGCATGTCTGCCAAGTTGATCATCGGTATTCTGAATATCCGGAGTAGCTACGTGCAGAACTCCGACACGCCGGCTGAAGATGGCGCGCCGGATACGGTGCAATGGTGGCTGGAGCCTGGACAAGCGTGGCGGATCCGCACGTTTGCCGCCGACCACGATATCCATGTGGATTGGGTGGGAGAGGGCGAGCCCAGCGAGCTGATCCACTACATTGAGGACAACTACGATGGCCTGCTCGAACGGCTGGAGGTGATCGATATCCCCAACATGCACGACCTGGCCCAGTCCGCCCGCATGCTGAAGCGCGCCGGACTCGAGCCGAACCTGGAGATCGCACCCGACGGCTTTGCTTATTGGAACCCCGACGGCGGCGTCTACCAGACTTTGTAGCTTCTAGCGCATCTGGGCCGCAAAGGACTCTACCAGAGCCCGGATACTGCCCGATCGGGCCGCGCCCGCTTCTTTCAGCCGTTGCTGCCGGTCCGGCCAGGACAAGGCCGTGATGACATCGTCCCGCAGTTCGCAACCACAAACCGCTTCGGCCAAGCGGGCGACGGCATCAGCGTCCTCGGGCCCAGCAATCTCGGGCGTTACCGGCAACAGGGTGAGAGTTTTGCCCTTTACGGCGACTTGCCGGTCCCCCGACCTGAGCGTCAGGCCGTCGGTGTCCTTGGTGGCCCAGGTCGCTCCCCCCGGCGTTTGGGTGCCGGCGTCCCAGGATTGCACGCGGCCATCGGCGGTAAGCACCAGGAGCGCCCGGCCGAAAGCCAGCGCCCGAACCTTCGCCCCATGGGGAATCGGCTTGCCGATCTGGAGCCCGGACTTGGCGTCGTAGACCTCAATGTTGGAATCCGCCTGACTGCCGAGGGCAATCGACCCCCCGTTGGCGGCGAAGGCGCCCAGATACTCCTGGTCTTCGTACAAACTCAGATTGGCGAAGAGTCCACGCACCTTCTGGCCGTCACTCGCCTTCCACAACTCCGGGCGGGTGGGCCCATCGAGGCTCCGCGCGCCCCACACCAGCACCTGATCTCCAGCCGGGCTGATCACCGCCGATGTAAAGGCCCCCTGCTTTTGCCAAATCTTTTCGGGCCTACCGCTCGTGAGACTCCACATGGCCACGCTGCCCCCGGTGGCTCCCGCCACCCGGTCTCCGGCCGGGTTGAAGCCTAAGCGAGAAGTGCTCCGTCTTTGGCCACCCCTCAGGCCAGGCGGCAGATCGATCGCTTGGCCGGTCGCGACGTTCCAGAACCGCTCGGGTTCGATCAGCCATTGGCCGCCGGGACTGAAACCGAGGCTCCGGCCGGGGGGACGTTGGGCGAGAATCGCCTCCCGCTTCGTGCTCCCCGCCTTTTGACGCCATACGCCTTGGCTGGTGGCGATGAGCAGGTCGCCGGCCGGGGTGAACGTGACGGCATCGATCGGGGCGCCGAAGTCTTGCGCCTGGGCGGCAACCGGCGCGAGGCGGGACAAGTAGATCCGTCCGCCATCGGCGTGTGCCGCCAGGTCACCGCCACCCGCCACCAAAGGTTCGCCCCGCAGGAAGAGTACGGCGAAGGGTGAGGCGAACTCCTCCCCCTGGCGCGCCAGCAGTGCCGCGCGGGAACTCAGGGTGGTCCACATGCCCAGGGGCTTACCGGTCTGGGCGCTGAAGCGCTCCCGCTGGGCTTCGAGCCCTGAGAGGCTGAGGGTTTCGATGCTCAGGCCGTCCCCGCTAAATTCAGCCGATTGCAAAGCATCACTGGTGCTGAAGAGCTTTTCGCCGCTGCGCCAACTCCAGACGTGCGCTCCGAAATCTTCCTGGCTCGCCGGCATCACCAGCAGGCGCTCGCCATCGGGATGAAACGAGAGTTTCCTGGCGCCCCACTGGGAACGGAAGCTCTTTCCCACTTCGCGCCGTTCGGCGACGCTCCAGACCTTTACGTCGCCGGGCCGATTGGCGGCCGCTACCAGCTTTCCATCCGCGCTGACGGCCACGGCCATGATCGGGTCGGGAAACAGAGTCACCTCCTCGAAAGGAATACGCACCGGCACTCGCTGCAAAAGCGCGCCCGTCCAGAACTCCGCCTCGGGCGAAACCACGCCGGGGCGCAATGCGGCGGCCAGATAGGCGAGCGCCGAGGCCGCTTCATGGTCATAAGCCAGGCGGGCCGTCTTCTGTATCTGCAGCCGCGACAACCCCCGCGCCACCTCCGCCGTCGCCGCCTCGGCGAGGGACTTCTGCCGCCAGGCGAACCAACCCACCGTCACCGAGGCGAGCAGCAACAGCACGAGTCCGGCTACCGCGGCCCGCTTCCACCGTTGGCGCCGGCGGTGGGCCACGGCCGCCTCCAGAAAGTCGATTTCCACGGGTGTCACGGCCATGTTCCGCGCCTGACGATCGCGCTTCTCCTGCTCCGCCTCCTCCAGGGCGGCGCCAGAAATCAGGAAGCCCTCCTGCCGCCGGTTCTCCTGCCACAGATCGGCGGCGCGCTGCAGCAGGCTCAGTTTGGTGCTTTCCCAGGCGGCGTTGCTAGCCTTCACCGGGTCCACCAGCCGGTCATGCGCCAACTCGAGCCAAGTGCCGCCGGCACGCAACTCCCGCCGTACCAGATAGGCGTCACAAAGCGCATCGATTTCCGTTTGCGCCAGCCCTCCGGTTTCGCTCGCTTCCTGGCGGACCAGGTTGCGATAGCCCGCCGGATTCACCAGTTGGCTGCCCACCCAGTTCCGCAGTTGGCGCTCCGCATCGGCGTCCTTCCGCTCCACATGGTCGTCGTAATAGCGCCCCAGGGCATTGGAGACGGCGCCGATATCGGCGGCCTGAATCAAGCGCTCGGCGGGCTCCTTCTCAATCTTCCGCCAAAGATTTTGGCCCACTACTTGCAGTTGTAAGGGCTCCACATAGTTGGCCGGCTCGGGTTCACCGCGCACCAAGGCCAAGTCGCGCAGCACCGCATCGACGACCCCGGGCGCAAAGTGGCGTCCCGTCTCGTTGAGCGGCTGGGTGAAGGCCTCCACGGCCTGATCGTGACGGCGCAGGAAGTCGATCCGGTAGCGGTAATTCAGGCGCGTCGGCAGTTGGCGCAGGTAAGGCGTCAGCGCGGCCAGATAGTCTTCTCGAATCACGAAGAGGGCCCATACGCCAGGGTCTTCGAGCAATTCGCCGAGTTCGTCGAAGAAGGCGTGCTTCGCCGCGGCTCCCGATGGGTCGAGCCGCAATATCTCTTCGAATTGGTCGATCACGATCAAAGGCGATCGGCTACGCGGGCGCAGGCTGACGTACTCTTTCAGGCTCGCCTTCGGCGGCGACGGCTCCCAGCTTTGCAACAGGCTCTGCGAGAAGCGATTGCCGTTACCCGTAGCGGTCTGGTTGACCCGCGCGACGTTCCACACGTCAAAGCGTTGGCTTTCACGCAGCTTGGCGAGGAGCCCATTCTTGGCGTTCAGTAGCGAACTCTTGCCGGCCCCGGAGGGCGACGACAGCATCACGATGCGCTTGGAACTCAGGTAATAGCGCAGTTCGGAGATTTCAAGGTCGCGGCCATAAAGGATTTTGGCAGGGCCAAACGGCTGCGGACCGACAAAGGGCAGATTCTCGCTCATCGCCTGTCTATTGTAGGTCAGCGGCGGTCAGGGTTTCCCCGCTAAAGTGATCAGATACTGCTTCACGTCCAGTATGTAAGCGACCGGATGGCAATTTTCAGTAGCCATGCCTCTCCTCTAGCTCAGCAGCATCTCCAGGTCCTCGCGCTTGATATCCCGCAGCACACTCGCATCGGCGGTGATGATCGCATCCGCCAGTTCTCGCTTGTCCTGCTGTAACTCCAGCACCTTCTCCTCCACCGTGTCGCGCGCAATCAGCCGATATGCGAACACATGCCGTTCCTGGCCGATGCGATGCGTACGATCGATAGCCTGGGCTTCGACGGCCGGGTTCCACCAGGGGTCCAGTAGAAAGACATAGTCGGCGGCCGTCAGGTTCAAGCCCACGCCGCCCGCTTTCAGGCTAATCAGAAAGAGACTGCACTCGGGCTCGCTCTCAAAGCGATCCACGTGCCGCTGCCGGTTCGTCGTCTGGCCATCGAGATACTCGTAAACTACTTTCTTCGCATCCAGTCGCTGACGCAGAATCGCGAGTAAGCTGGTGAACTGCGAAAATACCAGCGCCTTATGTCCTTCCGCGCGTAACTCCTCTAACTTCGGCAGTAATACATCGAACTTCGCGCTAGACTCATCCGCGTGCGCCGGATTCAGCAAACCCGGGTGGCAGGCGGCCTGACGCAGACGCAGCAAAGCCTCCAGCACATGCATTTTGCTCTTATTCAAACCCACGTCGGCGATCTTCCCCAGAATCGACTGCTTATAGTGCGCCCGTAACTCGTCATACAATTTCCGCTGCGGCGCCTCCATTTCGCAATATAGCGTCTGCTCCGTTTTGGGCGGTAGTTCCTTGGCCACCTGACCCTTCGTCCGCCGGAGAATAAACGGCCGCAACGCTCGCGCGAGTAACTCCCGCGATTCGGGTGACGGCCACCGGCCATTGCCGCTCTTGTCGAAACCTTTCAGCGTGCCTAACATGCCCGGATTTAGAAACTCGAATAAACTCCACAGCTCGCCTAAGTGATTCTCCACCGGCGTCCCCGTCATCGCCAATCGGCGGCGACCCTTCAGTAGCCGCGCCGCCTTCGCCGATTCACTCACCGCGTTCTTAATCGCCTGCGCTTCATCCAAAATCACATAGTCGAACTCAAAATCCTTAAACTCCACCGCGTCGCGACGCAGGGTGCCGTAAGTGGCGATGATCAGGTCGTAGCCGGCAAAGACGCTCGCGTCCTTGCTGCGCGCGGCCTGGCTATGGTCCAGCACGCGGAGTTGCGGGGTAAACCGCGCCGCCTCCCGCATCCAGTTATCCACCAAGGACCGCGGCATCACCACCAACGACGGCCCGGCCCCCGCCGCCCGCCGTGTCTCGAGCAGCGCCAGCACCTGCGGCGTCTTGCCCACCCCCATGTCGTCCGCCAGACAACCGCCGAAGCTAAACTCGTCCAAAAACTTCATCCACGCCAAACCATGGCGCTGATAGTCGCGCAACAAGCCCACAAAGCCCGCCGGCTGTTCCACCGGCTGAATTCCATCGAAGGCGCGCAGGGCGGCCCGGGCCTCGGCAAACAGCTGATCCACCCGTACCTCGGGCTTATCCGCCAACAGCAGATCCAGCAGGCCCGCCTGATTGCGCCTGAAGCGGATGCTTTCGCCTTCCGCCTTGCCCATCGAAACGATGGCCCCATAGCGCTCCAGCAGATCGGCCGGCAGCACGCCAAAGCCACCGCCCGGCAAGTCGACTACCGCTTCGCCCTTCTCGAGCGCCTTTAAGAGCGTCGGCAATCCCACCGTGACCGAGTCGTAGGCCACCGACACTTCGAGGTCGAACCAGTCAATGCCGGAGACCACATTCAGGTCGAACTTCGTCGCCTGCCGAAACTCCTCGCCCTCCACCTCCAGCGTCCAACCCGCGCGCGCCAGTTCGCGCACCACCCGGCTCAGGCTCTTGGTCGATACCTCCCACGTGTGATCGCCCGAGTAGATCCGGTCCTGCGAGAAATTGAGCGACCGCAATTTAAGGTTGGCTTCGCGCTCCGCGTCCAGATCGCGGCAGCGGATCAGGCGCGCCTGCGGGTCCACCAGTTTCTCCGTCGCATGGCCTTCGAGCACCGAAACCGGCCCGTAGAAGAAGCGCAGTTTGCCTTGCGTCCGGTCCGTCCGCCAGGAGTTGGTGCTCTTGAGCCGCAAGTGAAATCTGGGCGCCTCGACGATCTCGGTGAAGACCAGATCCGCGGGCCATTCGATCGGCAGTGGACGTTCGCTCGAGATCACCTCGGCCGCGAACTCGGCCGCTTGCGACGCCGGAACCAGCAATTGGCCCTCTTCGGCCCGCAAGCCCACCAGCCAGCCGAATTGGCCGCGATGGTCAAGCCTCGCGATCGCGTCGTCCCGAATCAGAAACCCTTCCGCAAACAGCACATCGGCTTCGGCGATGGCCACTTGCTGCTCGCCGCGTTCGAGGAAGCCGGAAAGCCGCCAGGCCTTCGCCTCAGGGGCCTCCTCGATCCGCGGCACAAAGCGCCACGCCTCGCCCGCATCCCATTTGAGCCGCACCCACTGGTCCACCGGCGTGGTTACCGCGTTGCGCCAAAACAAGCGCCCCGTCTCGCACAGCTTCGGCAAATAAACCGACGACAACGGCGGCTTCAGATAGAACCGCGACGGCAGCGTTCCGCTCTCCCGCTCCTTCGGATCCGGCACGCCCGCCAAGGCCAACAACAGGTCGCGCTGCCCGGCATCGCCCCAATCGGCCACCTCGGCCACGCTCAGCCGTTGGGTCTTCGGCTTGCTCAGCGCGAACGCCCCCGGCGTCTTCATTGGATCGCGAAAGGCGATGTCGATCGCCAACCCTCCGGGGCCTTGGCGATTGGTGTGCACGTCGACGATGTAGAACAGCTCACGCGCCGCGGGCCACCGCGACTCGCTCGATGGTGCCACGGGCGGCGGGCCGGTATTGGCCTTCGCCGTCTTCAAAACCGCCCGCCAATCCTGCGGTGGACGTTCCGGAGTGAACTCCAGCAGCCCCATTTGCTTCGGCCTGGGGGCTTGCTCCTCCTTCTCCTCATCGATAAACAGGGGCGCCAGTTGCGCCAGAGGCGTGCTGTTGCCCTTCAGATGACCCTTCGCCTCCGCCGACAACAGCAGCGCCCACAGGTGCTTGCACGGATGAAAGCCCCGGAAGTCCGGGCAGTTGCACGTCACCTGCAACACCTTGCTATCCCGCTCGGCCCGTTCGGCGCGCATGTGATAGAACTTCCCGCCGGACATAAACGCCTCAATCGATTCGGCGTTGCCCAGCAGAACGCGAACCCGCCCGTGCTGCACCAACTCCTTGCCGCGTTGCCGCGTCAGCGGAGTAAAGTAATGTCCCAGGCCTTTCAGCCAAAATGCGTTCGTAAGCCTGCTCCTCAGTTAGTCAGCCGGCACCAGCCGGATCATGCTCAGATTCACGGTGAGCTCGCGCGCGTCGCCCTCGGGTTTCCACAGGGGACTCGCGGTAATATCTATTGTGTACCCACCGGCGGGGGGGACATTCTGTTCTATAACGAATAGGCCCGGGCGATCGAGTTTTGTCTCCCCTAGGTCCTGCCCGTTCACCCGCAGCCCAATCCGGAACAACTGCTCCGGACGCTCCGGCGCAAACCCCCGGATCCGCAACCGCTGCTCACCGCCCCGGACATTGCCGAGTGTCGCCGTCGCCCGCCCGCCGATCCAGCGGTAACGATTGCCAAACACCCCCTCCAGCGAATGCCAGCCCTCACCCAACCGGACTTCGTGGCCCGGCAAACTGAAGTCGATCACATCGGCCCGATCGCCCGGGTAGAGCTCTTTCTTGTCCGCGCTATTGAGTAAGTTATAAACCCCGCCCTCAAGCAGTGCCGAGTAAGTGCACTTACTACACGC
>JBBQQS010000211.1:0-8589 GCA_038215525.1 Bryobacterales bacterium | reverse complement strand
CCTCTGGCGGTTCCCCGGTCCTTAGTGCGTACCTTGACTCCCACCGCACCCAGACGTCCCAGATGTACGCCCTCAATCTTCATTACTACGCAGCCCGTAGTCTGATGCCCAAAGCCGTCAAAGCCGCTTCGGATGAAGCGTTTAGCGCGGTTTTGGGTTACCAAAAGGCGGCGGTTCTACCGCCCGGCGGGGGGCTGGCGCTATTTGGCCGCGCCGGCTCCTCGCCGCTCTTTTTCCCCCTGGAACTCACCGTCCCGGTGGCGACTTCGGTGAGTCTGCGCGTGGGGCCCTCGATCTACCGCTTGGCCGAAATGCGCGACAACTACGATCAGTTTGTCCTGGTGGAATTGAAGGCCGGGCAGGCCACGCTTTCGGTAGTGGAATTGGGCGGGGTTACCCAACGGTGGGTCTGCGAAGGCGAGGGCTTGATTTTGCTACGGAAGGCGGCCCGGAGACTTGAGAAATGGCACGGCGAGAATCCCGCCCGCCGCTGGATCCTGGCGGGTGCGCATACGCAAAGCGAAGCTTTCTGTTCTCTCTTGACGGAAGAGGCGGCCGCCCTACTCATTGACGACATCGGTGACGAGGACAATCCCCTGGCGCGGGCAATTCGGCGTTTTTTGGCCTTTGAGGAAGCCGAGGGCCAAGCCCTCGCCCGTCTTCTCCCGCGCCAACTGCGAGACCGCCGATTGGCCCGTGCTGGTTGGCCCTCCGTTCGTGCGGCACTGCTCGAAGGCTCGGCCAGCCGGGTGTTGATTTCCGCCCACACACTACCCGTCGACGCCTGCGAGGAAGCGGCGCTCCTGGCGGAACGCACAGGGGCACGGCTCGAGGTGGTCGGCCAGAGCCAGGAACTCCAGGCGGTGGGGGACGTTGCCTGTTTGGTGCGGCCTTGGGCTTAAGTGCTTAGCTTTGGGGTGATCGTGTAGGGGATGGTGACGAAGTCATGATGGTCGGGGGAAAAGTCTTTCGTGTTGCGGGTGGCGAGTTTGATCCGGTGCGTTTGGGCGATCGCGGCCTGGAAGGCGTCAGGAAGCTTCCAGCGATATTGTCGGCGGAGCTGTGCGGTAAGGTCAGCCACTTCTTTAGTGATATCGAGGACGGGGAAGATATCGATCAGCTGCAGAGCGGCGGCACGGTTCTCGTCGGAGAAGCCGGTGAGGACTTCCGCACGCGTGACCACTGAAATGGCCGCCCCGCCGCGGACCATCCTTAAGAAGGCTGTCGCGGCGGGGATGTTGTTGAAGTGGTCGATCAGGATGACCGAGTCAAGCAGCAGAGTCACTTAGCTCCATTCCTGGCGGATTTGCTCCTGGTAAGCGAGTCCATCGCCGTTCTGCCAGATGCCGCTGGTCTTCTGGAGGATGGCGTCGAACTGGTCGCGTTCCTGCGCTTGGAACTGCCGTAAAGCCCGGCGGACGATCTCGGTCATCGGGACGCCCTCTTGGGCCGCGCGATTATCGAGCCATTCTTTGATATCATTTTCGATAGCGATGACTGTTTTTGTCATATGTAGATATCTTATAGTTAAAAAGATATCTAGTCAAGAGATTTTCGCATGAGTGACTCGCTCGATGGTGAGGGCCCGCATCCGCTTGTGGAGGTTGGTCCGCTCCATGGCGAGGGCCCGGGCGGCTTGCGAGACGTTCCAACTGGCGGCTTCGAGGGCCTTCAGGATCTGGTCCCGCTCGGCGCTGTCGCGAGCTTCATGAAGAGCAGACTTTGGGCTAGAGAGGCCGGGTCCGGCGACGCGGATTTCGAGGGGGACGATGGTGGGCTCGATGGCGTCGCCCGGTGAGAGAATGGCCATGCGCTCGACGATATTGCGCAGTTCGCGGACGTTGCCGGGCCAGTGGTAGGCAGACAGCAGGTCGAAGACTTCGGGGTGGACGCGCTTGGGGCGGAAGTTATTGCGGCCGCAGAACTCTTCGAGGAAGTAGGCGGCAATGGCGGGGATGTCGGAGGGGCGCTCGCGCAGCGACGGCACGCGAAGGGGCATGACGGAGAGGCGATAGAAGAGGTCCTCGCGGAACTTGCCTTGGGCGACCATCTCGGTGAGGTCGCGGTTGGTGGCGGCGAGCACGCGGACCTGCACCTGGATCGGCTTCTCGCCGCCGACGCGGTGGAACTCGCCCTCTTGCAGCACGCGTAGGAGCTTAGCTTGCGAATTGGCATGCAGGTCGCCGACTTCGTCGAGAAACAAGGTACCCCCATCTGCCAGTTCGAACTTACCGCGGCGAAGCGCCGTCGCGCCGGTGAAGGAGCCCTTTTCGTGCCCAAAAAGCTCGCTTTCGATGAGGTCGTTGGGAATGGCGGCGCAGTTCACCTTGACGAAGGCACCGTGGGAGAAGGGGCTTTCGCGGTGGATGTGGGCAGCGATGAGTTCCTTACCGGTGCCCGATTCGCCGATCAGCAGGATGCGCGCATCGCTGCGGGCGGCGAGCGTCGCCTGTTCCAGCACTTGCAGGAAGGCCGGCGAGCTGCCCACCATCTTGGGTCCGGCGCCGATCTGCTCCTTGAGGCGTTGGTTCTCTTCCCGCAGTGAGCGCTGCTCCAGCGCGTTGGCGACGCCGAGCAGGACGCGCTCCCGGGCGAGCGGCTTCTCGAGAAAATCGAAGGCGCCGGCGCGCGTGGCTTCCACGGCGTCAGCAATGGTGCCGTGGCCGGAGATCATGATCACCGGGGCGTTCGAACCTTCGTGGCGCAGGGCGCGCAAGAGGTCGATGCCATTGCCATCGGGAAGGCGGACGTCGAGCAGGTAGAGGTCGGCCTTGGGCGCGGAGGAGAAAGCCGCGGCGGAGTGGCACAGCAGGACCGAGTAGCCCTCGCGTTCGAGGATCATGCGCAGGCTGCGCCCGATGTTTTCTTCGTCGTCGACAATGAGGATTCTATTGGCCATTTTCAGTGCTTTCTGTGGCGGGCAGGATGACGCGGAAGGCCGCGCCGCCGAGTTCACTATCAATCAGTTCGATGTCGCCGCGATTCAGCAGCGCGCTTTTGCGGGCAATGGAAAGGCCGAGGCCCATCCCGTTTTTCTTGAAGGAGATGGTGGGTTCGAAGAGGTGCTCACGGGCCTGGGGTGAGAGGCCGGGGCCGTTGTCGTGAACTTCGATGGCGACGCGGCCATCGGGTAGGCGTTGGCTCAAGCCCAGCACGGCGAGCGAGGCGTGGGAGGCGTTTTCGATCAGGTTTGTCAGGATGCCGCGGACGAGGTCCTCGTCGGCCCAGGCACTGGGGGCAGCAGCGTCGAGTCGGCTGTCGTATGTGACCGCGGGGTGGCCGGTCTTGAGGAACGACAGGCGTTCGACGAGCAGGGCGTTCACATTCAACGGCCCCGGATGGACGGGTGGCTCGGAGGCCAGTTCGGAGAAGGCGCGGACCCGGCGTTCGAGGCCAGTGACTTCGTCGGTGACGATTTGGGCGGCTTGCTTCAAGAAGGCCGGGTCATTGGTGCCATGGCGGGCGACCATCTCCTCAACCGTCAAGCGAATCGGCGTCAGCGAGTTCTTCACCTCATGCGCCATCTTGCGCGCCAGCATCTGCCAACTCTCGAGCCGGGCGACAAACAGCAGCCGGTCGCGGTTCTGCTCAAGTTGGGCGGCCATGTCGTTGAAGCCGTCGATCGCTTGGCCGATCTCGTCGCGCCGGTGGACCGGCACGCGGACGTTGGCTTCGCCCTGGCCCAAGCGCCGCAAGGCGCCGGCGAGCTGTTGGATGGGGTGGGCGATGCGGTGCGTCAGGTAGATCAGCAGTCCCAGGGCCAAAACCCACATCGCGGAGGCCAGCACCAGAAACGTTGTGAAGAAGCCGCCGCGCAAGTCACGTTCGCGCGTCTGTTCGATGCGGGCGCGCGCGGCGGAGTGTTGCCTGGCCAGTCGCTCCAGGCCAACGGGCCCGAGCGAATCTTCGGAAATGGCGATCTGTTCACCGCGACGGACCAGGTAGCGCAGATGGTCGCCTTCGTGGCCGGTCAGCTCAAAGCGTTCGGGCTCGTTGCTCTTGGCGAAGCCTTCCAGGTCAGCGGGCCAGGGTGCTTTCACCAGTCGATCCGGCGTGGAACGGGCTTGCAGCGTGGCCCGGGCGCGCCGATAAAGTTCGCGGCCTGTGATCTCGAGCGAGCGAGAGGTTTCGTCGAGTTGCTGGGTGGAGGTGAGCGTGAAAGACAGGTCCAGCAGTTCGCGGACCAGCCAGATGGTGAGCGCCAGCGGCGCCAAGGTGGCCAGGAGGAAAACGGCGATCAATCTGGTGCGCAGCCGATGCATGGCGGATTACTTCAGCGTATCGAGCCGGAAGGGGGAAGATTCAAGCACCCAGAAGCGTTGCTCGCGGCGGGCGGGGCGGCTGAAGAGGTCGATGAGCGTGGCGAGGCTGATGGGCGGCTCGGATTGGCCGGCGCGGCGAGCCTCATCGGCCCTCATTTCGAGGCGCAGGCGCAGGGGGCGAGTCCGATCCAGGGTGCTGGTCGAGAGGGCGAGCCGTTCGAGGCACCACTGCTCGGCGGCGTCGGCGACCAAGTTCGAAGATCCAGCCCGAGCTTGCTTGGCATCGCGGCCGGTGAGTTGGACGACCGAGAAGCGCTCGGCCCAAAGGTCGTAAGAAAAGACGAAGCGCTCCGCGGTGCGGGCTTGGATAAGGCGGGTTTCATTGAGGGCGGTAAGTTGAAAGTCGAAGGTGACGGTGGCGCCGTTTTTGAGCTGATCGAGCGGGCGGCCGGCGAGTAAACGGAGATTGCCGGAGCCCACACGGAGGGTTTCGCCCAAGAGGCGTGGACGCAGTTCGTCGCCCCAAAGGCCGACGCAGAAAGCCAGGGTGGAAATCATCGTAGCGATGAGCAGGCTTTTCTTCAGAAGTTGTACCCCAGCAGAAGAATCGGAATGGTATGGCCCTCCCTTAGCGGAAAAGCCACCATGCAGGTGAGCCCCGCCTTCGTGTACCCCGCCCCCACCGATTGGCGGACTTTGGACGCTTGGCCGGAGTTCCAAACCGCGCCGCGATCGTACAGTAGGCGGACGCCGCGAATGCGATATTCGGCCGTACCGTGCGCCATGCGGTTCCCGCCGAGGGGCGCGACCTCAAACCGGTTCCAGCCGCGGAGGGTTTGCGAATTGCCCAGCACGAAGCGTTCGAAAAGCGGCGCTTGCCCGCTCAGCGTGCCGGCCGTCACGGCCAGGATGACGGTTTGTTTGCCCGGCAAGGTGAGCGTTTGCCCCACCTCGAAGCCGTGGCGGGCATAGACAAAGTCAGAGCCCAGAGTTCTGGCGGCCGCACGCAGATCGTAACCTGCCCCCACGAGGGTTCTCGTGTTGGTTCCAAGGTCCCAGCCCTGTTCGTAGCGCAGAGATGAAATTAAGGCGTGAGTGGACTCGAATCGTGCGACCGGAAATTGTGTTTCGATGCGTTGCAGGTTGACGCCCGCTTTCAAACGCAAAGAAGAAAAAACTTGGATGGTGACCGAAGGCTCCAGCGACTGGCGGCGACGGTAAAGACCGGCGTCACTGCGCGTGGCGGGGTTCCATTGGGTGCGGAAGGTTTCGCCAACCACGGCGAGGCGGACGCGGCGGTTCATCGCATCGTAGCGATACCCGCCCCGAATGCCGGAGGCGCGCTCCAGGGTCAGGTCATTGTCCGTCAACAGCCCAGCAATCAGTGCGCCCTCGCCGCCCATGCCGATTTCGACCGTTGTGCCAAAGCTGAAGTTATTTTTGGAGTGGTAGAGCAGCTTGAGGTCACTGGTTTTGGCGTTGAGCTCGAAGCCGTCACGCTCAAGCTCGAAGATCACCTTCACGTGGTCCGGCTGGGTGCCCTTTTCAATGCGGTGCCTCACTTTGTAGGTGTGATACTCGGTTTTGAGGCGCTTGACGAGGCCTTCGAAACGGTCCTGCACGAAGTGCTGGCCCACTTCGAGGTTGGCCATCCGCTGGATTTCGAGGACCTGCTTCGGGGTAACGACGGGCTTCTTGGTGTATCGGAACTCGACCGCTTCCACGATGTACTTGCTGTTGACGTTGAGCTCGGGAGTGATGGGAAGCGAGACCGGGGTCGCCGTGGGGGTCTGAGCGTGGGCGATGGCGAGGAGGCAGGCCAAGAGTCCGAATCGCATTGGCCGGGGCATATGGATGTTACGCGGCATCGCTGGGATTGGTTGCAGTTTGCTGGCCAATTCGTATGTGCATGATAATGGGATGCTTATGGGTATGAGAGTGTGTGCGTTCGGCTCACAGGTGGGCTAGAGGAGGAAGAGCAGGCCCGCCACACCGTCAAGAACAGAGAAAGCAAAGAACAGAACTGCGATCCCGTTTTTGGCGGGACACTCCCTTTCGGCCCACACGTCGAGACGTTCCCATTGGCGGTCTTTCGCCCGAGGAAGAGGCATTGGCGGAAGTGATCACGCTCTTGATCGTGGACTATGAGGAAAGGGATTTTCCGCTGCCGAGCTCTTGCGGGTGCCACTGGATCTGTTCATCTGACGATCACAGCAAAGTTTCCACTTTGAATCAACCACTTAGCTCAATCCTCTTCCCCCGGCCTAGTAAACTCAAAGTAGGGCGAGCCCCCGGCCAATACCCCGGCCAAGCCCTTGGCCCGCCTCCAGCCCTCCGATGGAATAAGCGGGGACTTCTGGGAGTGGCGTCACGATACGACCCAATAGAATCAACAACTCCCGGGTTCGTTTCGTAACTGAGCCGCTGCCTACTTGACGTAACGCAGGGGCTGCCCGGTGTTCCAGGAGGTATTCCAGGGCTGGTACCGGGCCGCAAAGCGCAGCCGGTCGGCCGTTGGGGGGTGGCTATAGGTCCAAAAGACGAAGAGTGGATGGGGATACGGGTACGACAACGACTTCTCCCCCAGCTTCTGTTCCGTCCGCGCCGCCACCTGGGGCGAGTCCGGCACCAGGCCGTGGATCACTTCGAGGCCATAGACGTCCGCCTCGTGTTCGAAATACCGGCTGATGCTGCTTTCAATCGGCTGGCCGAGGAAGGACAGCACCGCGAAGAGCAAGAGGAACATCGGGAGCGATGCCCAATCGTCCAAGCCGCGCACCCCGAGGCGGTGGCCGAATGTTGGGATCACGGCCTGCATCAGGCGGAAGGCCAGATAGAGGGTCATCAGCAATCCGGCCAAGCTCAAGGCAATGCCCAGCCAAATGTGGTTCAGCACATAGTGGCCCTGCTCATGGCCAAAGATCGCCAGGACCTCTGGCGTCGTAAAGTCGCGCGACGTCGTATCCCACACGACGACGCGTTTGCTGAAGCCGATGCCGGTGACGTAGGCGTTGTGGGTGGTGACTTTGTCGCTCGCCCGCATCTCGAAAATGCGTGAACGCTCGATCTCGATGCCGCCCCGCCGCATCACCTTTTCGATTTCGGGCACCAGTTGCGGCTGTTTGACGGCCAAGGGATCGAATTGATAGAAGAGCGGATCGACGAAGACGGGCTGGACAAAGACCAGCAGGAGCGTGACCGGAATCGAAGCGATCCAGCCCCAAAGCCACCAGCGGCGCGGCGAGCGGCTTAGCAAGGTGTAGAAGCCCGCCATCAGGAAAGTGGACAGCAGCAACCCAAGCAATTCACCCTTGAGCCAATCGCCCCACCAGGAGGCCCAACCCTGCACCGAAAGCCCGTAGGCGACCCGCAGGCGGTGGCCGTACAGGCTTACCGGCAGCGTCAGGAGGCTGAGCGAACCCAGCAGCAGCGGCACGAAGATGGCGGCTTGCCAGAGTCTTTGTCCCGTGCGGGCTTCCGCCCAATCGCGAATCCTGACGCCCACACCGACGTAGACAAATAGGGCCAGCAAGGCCAGGTCATAGAGAGTCCCGATGGCGTAGATGGCCACCCGGGTTCGGTAGAGCGCTTCAGCCTGCTGGAGCTTGTCCGGGGGCAGGTGATATTCAGTGAGCGGCTGGGCCAGGGCGAGCGCCGGTAGGAGGGTCAGCAGGAAGGCAAAGCGGGCCATGGTCATTCATGGACGCCTTATTTACTGGCCGCCATCTCCACCACGGCGTACCACAAGAACTGCACCAGCCCATAGAGCGAATCTTCGCTCAACCGCTCGACGTCGCTATGCCAGCCGTGCTCGGCGAACTCGGCTTCGTCGAAGCGCGGACCAATCCCGTAAGCCTGCACCCCTCGGGCCCGTAACTGCGCCAGATCGGTGGCGCCGGTAACCATGCCGGGCACGGTGATCGCGCCGGGGTAGAGCCGGCGCTGGGTCTTCTCAAGCGCCCGGAACATCTCGGTATCGAGACGGCTCGGCGGCGCCGAAGGCCGTCCCGGGGCGCTGGGGACTAACCGAATGGAGGGGTCGCCAATGACGCGCGTCATCTGCGCGTAGAAGGCCGTCATGTCCTCATCGGGCAAGGCGCGGATGTCGAGCATGGCCTCGGCCTGGGAGGGGATGACGTTCTCGCGGAAGCCGGCGGTCAGCATCGTGGGCGAGATGGAGGTCCGCAGCACGGAGTATTTGCCGAGGTCCTGCTCGGCGAAGTATTTCTGAATGCCCGCGGACTTCTGCGGGTCCACCAGGCCGTTGTAGCGCGCCGCTTCCGCCGGCGGGCTGATGGTGGCCAGCCGTTCGAAGAAGGTCCGCGTC
>JBBQQS010000210.1:0-8599 GCA_038215525.1 Bryobacterales bacterium | reverse complement strand
ATGGAAGCCCGCATCGCGAATTTGGGCAAAGAAATTGAGCAAATGAAGGCCGACGCGAGCGCCGAAATGCAAAGCGAAGGTAAGCGCCTGGAAGCCGAAACGGCGCAGACTTTGGCTAAGGTGCAAGCCTCTGCCGAGCAGGAAATCACCAGCGCTACCAAGCAGGCCAAGGCCGAGCTTTCGGCCCACGCCGCGTCGCTCGCCCTGGAATTGGCCGCCGGCCGTATCCGGGCCGGCCTGTCCGATGGCCAGAGTAGGGGCCTCGTCAGCGCCTTCATCCAAGATCTCGAAAAGGTCAAGAACTAAACCACCATGTCGCTAGCCGTAGCCAGCCGATACTCGCGCGCCCTTGCCGAAGTGGTGTTCGCGCCGCAGTGCTCCACCAAGCCCGAGCAGGTGATCGCCGATTTGGACGCTATCCTCGCCGCAGTGGCCGGGTCCCCGGACCTGGTGCGCATCCTCCGTTCGCCCGCCGTCTCGCTCAACCAGAAGCGCACGATTCTCGAAAAGCTCTCGGCCCAATTGGGTGGCTCGCCGGTAACGGCCAACCTGCTCAAAGTGGTCAGCGACCATGGCCGCATCACGATTTTGAAAGAGATCAAGCGCAGCTTCCAGCAAGTGGTGGATGAACGCCACGGCGTGGCGCGCGCGGAGATTACGACGGCCCAGCCGATGGCGCCGGAACAGAAGATTCAGCTCGAAGCGGCGCTCGGCCGCCTGTCGGGCAAAAGCATTCTGGCCACTTACCAACAGGACGACGCCTTGATCGGCGGCGCGGTGGCCAAAATCGGCTCGTTGATTTATGACGGCTCGGTGCGCGGGCAATTGGCTACGCTGCGCCGCAAGCTGGTGAACGGATAACAAAAGGACCCCCATGGCCATTCGCGCGGACGAAATCACGCAACTGCTGAAAAGCGAAATCGAAAATTACGAGACGGCGGTCAACGTCAGTGAAACCGGACAGGTGATCTCGGTGGGCGACGGCATTGCCCGCGTCTATGGCCTCGAAAAGGTCATGTCCGGCGAACTGATCGAGTTCGGCCGCGGCATCTCTGGCATCGCCATGAACCTCGAAGAGGATCAAGTGGGCGCCGTGTTGCTGGGCGACTATCTCGAGATCAAAGAAGGCGACGAAGTGCGCCGCACGGGCCGCATTATGTCGGTCCCGGTGGGCAAAGGCCTCATTGGCCGCGTGTTGAACGCGACCGGTGAGCCGATCGACGGCAAGGGTCCGCTGGATACTACCGAATACGGCCCCATCGAACGCCTCGCGCCCGGCGTGCTGCAACGGCAACCCGTGAAGCAGCCGATGATGACCGGCCTCAAGGCCATCGACGCCATGATCCCGATCGGCCGCGGCCAGCGCGAGTTGATCATTGGCGATCGCCAAACCGGTAAGACCGCTATTGCCCTCGACACCATCCTGAACCAGAAGGGTGGCGACATGATTTGTATCTATGTCGCCATCGGCCAGAAGCGTTCCACGGTGGCCCAAGTGGTGAAGGCGCTGGAAGAGTCCGGCGCGATGGAGTACACCATCGTCGTCGCGGCCACCGCCTCCGATCCGGCCCCCATGCAGTACCTCGCCCCCTTCGCCGGCACCGCCATGGGCGAATGGTTCCGAGACCGTGGTCAGCACGCGCTCCTCATCTACGACGATCTTTCAAAGCACGCCGCTTCGTACCGCGAAATCTCGCTTCTTCTGCGCCGTCCCCCAGGCCGCGAAGCCTACCCCGGCGACGTTTTTTACTTGCACTCGCGCCTGCTCGAGCGCGCCGCGCGCCTGAGCGACAAGAACGGCGGCGGTTCGCTGACGTCGTTGCCTTTCATCGAAACCCAGGCTTCGGACGTGTCGGCTTACATTCCCACGAACGTGATTTCGATCACCGACGGCCAGATCTTTTTGGAAGCCGATCTCTTCAACTCGAACGTCCGCCCGGCCGTGAACGTCGGTATCTCGGTGAGCCGCGTCGGCGGCAGTGCCCAGGTGAAAGCCATGCGCCAAGTGGCCGGTTCGCTTCGTTTGGAACTCGCCCAATACCGTGCCTTAGCGGCCTTCGCCCAGTTCGGTTCTGACCTTGACCAAGCCTCGCAAAACCAGTTGACGCGCGGTAAGGCGCTGGTCGAAATCCTGAAGCAGAAGCAATTCTCGCCCCTGCCGATGGAAAAGCAAGTGCTCATCATCTTCGCCGGCACCAAAGCCTATTGCGACGACCTGCCGGTGGATCAAATTGGCCGCTTTGAGACCGAACTCTATCGCTACTGCGAAAACACCGGCAGCAAGGTGCTTTCCACCATCCGGGATAAGAAGGAGATTTCGAAGGAGCTCGAGGCCGACATCCACGCGCTCTTAAAGGAATTCAAAGCCCGTTTTGTGGCGGAATTGAAGAAGTAGGCAATGCCGAGCTTAATTGACATTCGCCGGCGCGTCCGGAGCGTCAAAAACACGCAGCAGATCACCAAAGCCATGAAGATGGTGGCGGCGGCTAAGCTGCGCCGTGCCCAGGAACGCGTGATGGCCGCCCGGCCTTACGCCGCCATGCTCGACCAGATGCTGGCCAGCGTCTCCGGCGCCGCCCGCGGTGACGACCAAGCCAGCGAATTGCCCTTGCTTGCCGTGCGCCCGGAAAAGCGCGTCCAACTAATCCTGGTGACGGCCGACCGCGGCCTCGCCGGTGGCTTCAACACCAACCTCATCAAGGCCGCGCAGCGCTTCTTGACCGCGCACACCGGCAAAGAGATCACGATCGAAGCCGTGGGCCGCAAGGGCCGCGACTTCTTCGTCAAGCGCGCCAAGCTATCTGGCGAACATATCGGCTTGGTCAATAAGGTTGCGAAGCTCACTTACGCCGAAACGCAAGCCGTCACGCAGCGAGTTACTCAGCGTTACATCGACGGCGAGATCGACGCTGTCTACCTTATTTACAACGAATTTAAGAGTGTGATCGCGCAGAAGCTGACGGAAACCAAGTTACTGCCGATCGAAATGAAGGACTCGGGCGACGCGCCCCAGGATTATATTTATGAGCAGTCGCCCGACGTGCTGCTCGGAACGTTATTGCCCAAATACATCGAGAACAGCGTTTATCGCGCCATTCTCGAGTCGATCGCCGCCGAACAAGCCGCCCGCATGACGGCCATGGACGCGGCTAGTTCGAACGCCGCCGACGTGATCGAAAAATTGACGCTCTATATGAACCGCGTCCGGCAGGCGAGCATCACCAAGGAAATTATCGAAGTTGTCAGCGGCGCTGCAGCTTTGGAGTAGGAAAGAAATATGTCTACGACAGCAACCGTAGTTGGTAAGGTAATTCAAGTTTCGGGCCCCGCGGTGGACATCCAGTTCCCCGATGGTCAGTTGCCGGTGATCTATACGGCCGTCCGGATCACCAGCGAAGGCTTCAATGTGCCGACGCCGATCGACATCGTCTGCGAGATCGCGCAGCACATCGGCGAAGGCCGCGTGCGCACGATCGCCTTGCAGCCCACCGAAGGTTTGGTGCGCGGCATGAAGGCTGAATCGCTCGGCGCGCCGGTATCCGTACCGGTCGGCAACGAAGTGCTGGGCCGCGTGCTCAACGTGCTGGGCCAGCCGATCGACGAGCGCGGACCCGTCAACACTGCGAAGCGCTACCCGATTCACCGTGCAGCTCCGTCCTTCGATGAGCAGTCCACCGAATCGCAGATGCTCGAAACGGGCATCAAGGTCATCGACCTTATTGAGCCCTACGTGAAGGGCGGCAAGATCGGCCTGTTTGGCGGCGCCGGCGTGGGCAAAACCGTCATTATCATGGAGCTGATCAACAACATCGCCAAAGGCCACGGCGGCGTGTCGGTGTTCGCCGGCGTGGGCGAGCGCACTCGCGAAGGCAATGATCTCTGGCTCGAAATGTCCGAGTCCGGCGTCATCGATCCCGATGACTACACCAAGAGCAAAGCCGCATTGATCTACGGCCAGATGACCGAGCCTCCCGGAGCGCGCCTCCGTGTCGGCCTCACCGGCCTCACCGTCGCCGAGTACTTCCGCGACGAGCAGAACCAGGACGTGCTGCTCTTCATCGACAACATCTTCCGCTTCACCCAAGCCGGCTCCGAGGTATCGGCACTCTTAGGCCGCATGCCTTCGGCCGTGGGTTACCAGCCCAACCTGGCTTCCGAGATGGGCGCGCTGCAAGAGCGCATTACGTCGACCAAAAAGGGCTCCATCACCTCGGTGCAAGCCATCTACGTGCCCGCCGACGACTATACCGATCCGGCCCCGGCCACCGCGTTCACCCACTTGGACGCCACCACGAATCTCTCGCGTGAAATCGCGGCCTTGGGCATCTACCCCGCCGTCGACCCGCTCACTTCCACCTCGCGCATCCTCGATCCGCGCATCGTGGGCCAAGTCCATTACGATGCCGCTCAGCGCGTAAAGCAGATCCTGCAACGCTACAAGGACCTGCAGGACATCATCGCCATTCTCGGCATCGACGAACTCTCCGAAGACGACAAGCTCACCGTGTCGCGCGCCCGCAAGATCCAGCGCTTCCTTTCGCAGCCCTTCTTCGTGGCCGAGCAGTTCACCGGCTTCCCCGGCAAGTACGTCAAGCTGGCGGACACCATCCGCGGCTTCAACGAACTCTGCGACGGCAAGCACGACGACCTGCCGGAGCAGGCCTTCTACCTGGTGGGCGGCATCGAAGAGGCCATCGAGAAGGCCGCCAAGATGAAGCAGGGCTAGCGCCATGGCAGCTACGTTTGAACTCGAAGTCGCAACGCCCGAAAAGCTGGTGATCCAGGTCACCTGCACCGAGGCGAATATCCCCGGCGCCGACGGCGAACTCGGCATCCTGCCCGGCCACGCCGCGCTGCTCTCTTCGCTCACCTCGGGCGTCCTGCGCTACAAAGCCGCCGATGGCCGCGATGAGGTGATGGCGATCCATGGCGGTTGGGTGGAAGTGCAGCCGACCTTGGTCCGCGTCCTCACCGACGCCGCCGAAAACCCCGACGTCGTCGACCGCGCTCGAGCGGAAGAATCGCTGAAGCGCGCCCAAGCCCGCTTGGCCAGCACGGTCGAAAACGTCGACTTTGCCCGCGCCTTAAATGCCCTCAAGCGCGCCCAGGTCCGGGTGGATATCGCCAAGAAGTAGTAAGCTATTTCTATGGAGTGGCGCGAATACATCGTCCGTGATTCGAACATTCTGTTCGGTAAGCCCACCATCAAGGGAACTCGGATCTCGGTTGAGGTCATCGTAAACTTCTTGGCTTCTGGTTGGACCGAAGAGGATCTTCTGGACTCTTACCCGAACCTCCAAGCAGAATCCCTTCAGGCATGTCGACTCTACTTGGCTGAGCTTCTCGAAAAAGAGGCCTGCCGAGAACCTCAAGTCGCGTGAAACTGGTCGCGGACGAGCACTTTCCCGCCGCCGCGGTACGAGTTCTGGTGCAGGCCGGCTTTGAAGTTCTCGAAATCTGCCGTAGTCACTCTTCTTCCTCAGATCCTGAAGTATTGGCAGTGTGCATGGCGGAGAGCGCCACGCACCTGACCCTCGACAAAGGCTTCGGTCAACTGACGTTTCGCGACCGGCTACCGGCAACCTGCGGAATCATTCTGTTTGCCTTGAGGGCAAGGACAGGGTAGAGTTCTGCCGGATTGTTCTCGAAACCATACAATCAGAAGATTCTTGGTCAGGCTTTTTCGCGGTCGTGACCGCGGATAAAGTCCGCCGGCGACCGCTGCACGAGAATTAGACTCGCCCTTGATACACTAACAGGGTGAACCGCCGTACATTCTTTCAAGGTGCCGTGATGGCTGCGTCTGCCTCGCGGGTGATGGGTGCCAATGACCGGGTGCAGATGGGCATTGTCGGGCTCGGGGGCCGAGGGGGCGACCATCTCAAGACTTACCTCCAGATCCCAGGCGCGCAGGTGGCCGCGCTTTGCGATGTGAACCAGGCGGCGCTGGAGAAAAACAACGCGCTCATCACCCGCGAAAGCCAGCCGAAGGCCAAAGAGTTCGGCGACATGCGGGCGATGTTCGCCTCCAAGGACATCGACGCGGTCTCGATTGCGACGCCCAACCACTGGCATGCCCTGTCGATGATCCGGGCGGCGGAGGCCGGTAAGGACGTCTACTGCGAGAAGCCCGCTAGCCACAATATCCACGAGGGCTACCGGATGGTGGAGGTCGCTCGCAAGACGGGGCGGATGGTCCAGATCGGTTCGCAGAGCCGGTCGACGTTTCATAACATGCGGGCGATGCAGTTACTCCGCGAAGGTATCATCGGCAAGGTATATCTGGCGAAAGGCCTATGTTACAAGCGCCGTAAGTCGATTGGGCGGACGCCGGAGGAGCCGGTGCCGCCAGGGATCGACTGGGATCAGTTTCTGGGGCCCGCGCCGCTGCGGCCCTTTACCTGGAATCGCTTCCGTTATAACTGGCACTGGTTCTGGGATACCGGCAATGGCGATATCGGGAACCAGGGCGTCCACGAAATGGACATCTGCCTGTGGGGCCTGGGTAAGACCAGCCTGCCCAGGACTGTAACTTCCACGGGCGGTAAGTTCCTGTATGAGGACGATCAAGAAACGCCCAATACTCAATTGGCGACTTTCGACTTCGGCGACGTGCAGGCGCAATTCGAAGTGCGCGGCTTACTCACTGGCCCGGAAAGCTACTTACTCCGGCGCGGCACGAATACCGTGGGCAATATCTTTTTCGGCGCTGACGGCTATATGAATATCGACAGCAACGGCTTCCAGGTCTTCAAGGGCGAAGGCAGCGAGAAGATTCTTGACGAAAAGCCGCAACCGACCGGTTACGATACCAAGGCGCATATGGAGAATTTCTTGAAGGCTTGCCGCTCCCGGAAGAGCTCTGACTTAAATGCCGAGATCGAAATCGGCGGGCGCGCGGCGGCGCTTTGCCACATGGCGAATATCAGTTACCGGGTGGGCCGGAAGCTCACTTGGGACGACGCCAAGCGGAAATTTACGGGCGACGCCGAAGCCGATAAGTTGATCACGCGCGACTATCGCAAACCTTACGTTGTTTAATTAATTATCCATGTCACAACCACGCATTCTTACTACGACCGTGGGGTCCTATCCGGTCCCCGATTGGCTCGCCGCGCTGCCGAGCGAGCAGGCCCGCTTAGACGCGACGCGAGTCGTTTTTGACTTTCAGCGCCAAGCCGGCATCGACTTACCCACCGACGGCGAACTCTATCGCTTCGACATCAATCACCCCGACACGAACGGGATGATCGAGTATTTTATCCGGCCGATGGGCGGGATTCGCACTGAGGTGGGACGGAGCGACCACGAGGCTTTTGCGGCTAAGTCCTCTATGAAATTCCGGCGCAAAGCCGCGGGCGTGATCGAAGGGCCTTTGAGCGAAGGCTCGCTGAACTTACTCGCTGACTGCGAGTTGGCAGCGTCCGTGGCCGGGGGGCCGTTTAAGTTTACGGTCACCAGCCCCTACATGTTGGCCCGGACCCTACTCGATAACCACTATCCGGACTTCGAGACCATGCTCATGGCCTTGGCCGATGTCCTCGCCGACCAAGTGGCGGATTTACCCTGCGATTGCATCCAAGTCGACGAAGCGAATATCCCGGGTAACCCGGCAGACGCGCCGATGGCGGCCCGGGCGATTAACCGCGTCCTCGCCAAAATCAAGGGCCGTCGTGCCGTGCACTTATGCTTTGGTAACTACGGCGGACAAACGATTCAATCCGGGCATTGGGCCACTTTAGTAGAATTTTTGAATGCCCTTACCGTGGACCACTTAGTGCTCGAGTTAGCCCATCGTCCGGTGGAAGATCTGGATGCTTTGAAAAATGTCGATGCGAAGATCTCGATGGGTTTGGGTGTCATCGATATCAAGGTGAACCACATTGAGTCGCCGGATCAAATTGCCAAGCGGA
This sequence comes from Bryobacterales bacterium, assembly GCA_038215525.1. Lineage (GTDB taxonomy): Bacteria > Acidobacteriota > Terriglobia > Bryobacterales > Bryobacteraceae > JALHNI01. Next base: position 686 of record JBBQQS010000210.1, on the reverse strand, counting down.
TGGAGTTAATCGAACAGCGAATCGGCGTGGGGCGCTTAGGTTGGGTGCACCCGGATTGCGGGTTTTGGATGCTGAAGCGCTCCATTGCCGACCGGAAAATTGCCAATTTAGTGAAGGGGCGGGATTTGTATTTGGGGCTCGCGTGAACGGAGCCGGAACCCCCCGGCTGACGCCGGGGGTTAGGCGAGAGCCGCGGCAAGTTACTCGGTTTGAAGCGATATCCCATCCCACTTACTTCTTGCAAAGTTCGTTCTATCCCGAAGGCGGGATGTTTTTCATTTCTTACGAATCGGGGAGCGCTCAACTGTGGGAGACCGATCCAGATGGCTTTCGCCAGATGACCTTCGGACCGGGGATTCATCCTTACTCGCCGGCACTATCGCCGCAGGGGAATGAGCTGATCTTTACCCGGGCGGGTGCCCTGTGGGCGATCAACCGGTATACGCTGGCCGAGCGCTTGATCGCCGATTTCTCGGGCGCGTCGGTGGGCGAGCCGTCGATCAGCGCCGATGGCGAATGGCTGACGGCGGCGATGAAGCGCGACGGGCAGAACGGCCTCGCCGTGGCGCGGATGGATGGGTCCAGCGGGGAGTTCATCGCCTACCCGCGGACGGTGATCCATCCGCAATTCCATCCGCTGGAGCCCGAGTGGATTGAATTTGCGGGCGATCCGGCACCGCGGATGC
>JBBQQS010000209.1:0-8649 GCA_038215525.1 Bryobacterales bacterium | reverse complement strand
CGTGTCTTCCTGATTTCGCTCCCGAGGGTGGGATCAAGATTTACCAACCAAATCTCGCCGCGCGTCACCAGACTAAGTCCAGATCGTCCGCATTCCCAAATTCTCCCATCACGAGCTTGTCTTCGCCAGCTTCCGCGATCTTTTTGGCAGACTCGGCCCAACCTGCCCGAAGAGCGCCCGTGGGCCTCCGTAGCACCAGCGCGCCGTCCTCAATGGTCATTTCCACGCCCGACTTGGCGTCCAGGCCCAATTGTGCAAGTACGGGTTTCGGGATGACGACTCCCTGGGAGTTTCCGATCTGTCGAATATTCAGGTGCATGGCAAGCATCGTAATAACAATGTTATTCCGAAGGTCCTGTTCTGTCAAATCGAAGAAATTCGAGTCTCAAAGCAAAACGGTTCCAACAGGCGCGGTCGGTTGAAAGTCGTGAGAATCCTGAGCGTCTTCGGCGGTCAGTTTTCCTTCACCGCGTCAAAGTAGCTGTAAAGAGCGGGGACGACGAGGAGGGTGAGGGCGGTGGAAGTGATGAGTCCGCCGATGACGACGATGGCCAGGGGGCGCTGGACTTCAGAGCCGGGGCCGGTGGAGAAGAGAAAAGGCACCAGGCCGAGGGCGGCGACGCTGGCGGTCATCATGACGGGACGGAAGCGCATCGAGGCGCCTTCCCGAATGGCTTGCGCACGGGGCACGCCTGAATCGCGCAGGCCGCGGATGTAAGAGACGAGGACTACGCCATTCAAGACGGCAATCCCCCAGAGAGCGATGAAGCCGACGGAAGCGGGAACCGAGAGATATTCTCCCGATAAGAACAGGGCCGCGACCCCGCCGATGGAGGCAAACGGGAGGACGAGGATGATGAGCGAAGCCAGACGCAGCGAGCGGAAGAGCAGGAAGAGCAGGAAGAAGATCGCCGCGATGGTGATGGGGACGATGAAGGTGAGGTGGCGAAGGGCGCGCTCCATGTTCTGGAACTGGCCACCCCACTCAAGGTAGTAGCCGGGGGGAAGCGTGACTTGCTGTTTCACCTTCTGCTTGAGATCGGCGACGAAGCCGCCGAGGTCACGATCGCGGACGTTGATGCCGACGACGATGCGGCGCTTGCTCATCTCGCGTTTGATTTGGGAAGCGCCTTCGAGGAGTTCGATTTTGGCGAGGCTGCCGAGTGGGACTTCGACGCCGTTGGGGGCGGTAAGGAGGATGGCGCGGATGTCGGCAATGTTGCGGCGGAGCGCTTCCGGAAAGCGAACGACTGCCTGGAAGCGGCGTTCGCCTTCGTAGATTTCGGTGGCAGCGCGGCCACCGACAGCGGCTTCAATGGCGTCGTTGACGTCGCTGGCGTTTAAGCCGTTGCGAGCGATGGCCTGGCGGTCAATAGTGATGGTGAGGTTGTGCTGGCCGAGGACGCGGTCAATCTTGACGTCACCGAGGCCGCGGACCGTGGTCGCCGCTTTGGCGATCTCTCCAGCCTTGGCAATCAGAGTGGGAAGGTCATCTCCGAAGATCTTGACGGCGACATCGGCCCGGACGCCGGTGACCATTTCGTCGACGCGATCGGAAATGGGTTGCGCTATGACGACGTTAAGACCGGGGAGGGTGGCGATGCGCTTGCGGATCTCTTCCGCGATTTGATCCTGGGTCAGGCCATTGCGTTTTTCGATGGGCTCGAGCTGGGCCATCATGTCGTTTTCGTTGTAACCAGCGGGGTCAACGGGAGATTCGCCACGGCCGAGGCGGCTGACGACGGCCTTTACCCCGGGAAGGTCCTTGATCAGATTTTGGGCTTGGAACTCCATGCGAATGGATTCCTCGAGCGAGATATTGGGGACGCGGTCCGCGGTCGGGGAGACAACGCCTTCTTTCATCTCGGGGATGAACGAGGTGCCGAGATAAGGAAACAGCGCGAGGGTTCCGGCCAGGAGTAGAACGGAAGTGGCGATGGTGAGCCTGGGGTTGCCGGTGGTCAGGCTGAGGAAGAACAGATAGGGACGCTTGAGCCAGCGGACGAGGAAGGTGTCATGTTCGCTGCCGCCCTTGAGGAGAAAGAATGAAAGGACCGGGGAAAGCGTAAGGGAGATGATGAGCGAGATGGCCAGAGAGATGGCGATGGTGATGGCCAGCGGAGCGAACATTTTGCCTTCCATATCCTGCATCGTGATGAGGGGAAGGAAAACGAGAATGATGATACAGATGCCAAAGACAACGGGCGTGGCCACTTCGAGAGTAGCGTCCAGGACGATCTTCATACGGTCGGATTTGTCACTGTGACCGAGCTTGGCATAGACATTTTCGACGACAACCACGGAACCATCGATCATGAGACCGACGGCGATGGCGAGCCCTCCAAGGGACATTAGGTTGGCCGACATGCCGTAATAATTCATCACTACGAAGGTGAGCGAGGGGGTGAGCACCATGGTGGCGATGACAATAATGCTGGAGCGGACGTCGCCCAGGAAGAGGAAGAGAATGATGACGACGAGAACAATGCCTTCCACCAGAACGCGGCTGACGGTGGCCAGCGCGGCATCGACGAGTTCGGATCGATCGTAGTAGGGGACGATGCGGAGGCCGTTGGGCAGCATGCCGCCGCTGTTTATCTCCTCGACGCGGTCTTTGATTTTGGTGACGATCTCCTTGGCATTGCCAGCGGCAATCATCATCACGATGCCGCCAACGGACTCCGTGTAGCCGCCTTTCACCATTGCGCCGTAACGGACTTCTTCGCCGATGGACACTTCTGAGACATCGCGAATGCAGATGGGGGTGGAGCGGACTTCCTTCAGGACAACATTTTTGATGTCGTCAATGTTCTGGATCAAGCCAACGCCACGAACGAGGAGAATTTCCGGGCCGCGGGCGAGGATGCCGCCGCTGGAATTGGCGTTGTTGCGGGCGAGAGCTTCATGCACATCGTGGATCGTGATGCCGTAATATCGCAAGCGGATGGGGTCGACGAGGACTTGATACTGCTTGACGAAGCCGCCAGTGGAATTGATTTCGGCCACGCCGGGGATGGAGCGGAGAAGCGGCCGGGCGATCCAATCCTGGACGATCCGGCGGTCGATCAGCTCTTGCTTGGTGAGCGGACGTTTACCGTCGTTCTGACTTTCGATCGTGTATTGATAGACCTCGCTGAGGGCAGTGGAAACGGGGCCCAGGACGGGGACGATGCCTGATGGCAGGCGGCTGCGGACGTCGCCGAGGCGCTCGCTGACCAGTTGGCGGGCGAAGTAGACGGGAGTGGAGTCGGTAAAGACGAGCGTAACGATGGAGAGACCGGGTTCGTTCTGAGAACGAAGCTCAGTGAGGCCCGGCAAGCCGGTCATGCCAATTTCGACAGGGATGGTGACAATGCGTTCCACTTCATCTGGCGAGCGGCCGGGGAACTCCGTAGCGACCTGCACCTGGATCGTGGTGACATCGGGAAATGCGTCCACGGAGAGTTTTCTGGTGGCGTCAAGCCCGAAAGCCAGCCCGATCAAAGATAGGACGATGACCACGACGCGCTGCTGGAGCGCGGAGCGAACGAGAGCATTCCACATGAGCGATCAGGACCCTTCGCTGCCGCGAACGGCGAGGCGCCGCCGCTCGTTGTTGAGATGAAAGGCACCGTCGAGGACGATGCGATCGGTGGGGCTGATGCCGTTAAGGAGGACGCGTTGGCCTTCGAACTCTTCGCCCAGGGTGACCGGGCGGAGGACGAAGGAGCCAGGGGAGCGTTCGACGAAGACATTTTCGGTGTTGCCTTCGCGGACGACGGCCGAAAGGGGGATGAGATTGCGGTTGGTGGGCGGCGCTTTGAGGTGCATGACGGCGAGCATGGCGGGCTTGAAGCGGCCATTGGGATTGGGGAGGTCCATGCGGGCGCGGACGGTGCGGGTTTCAGGGTTGAGCGTGGAGCTGACAAAGTTGAGCCTCCCCTTGAGCCGACGGCCCGGAAAGGCGGAGATCTCGGCCTCTACGGGAAGGCCGTTGGAGAGAACGCCGGTGTTATGCTCGTGGACGTCGGCGACGAGCCAGACGTGGGATAAGTCAGCGACTTCAAAGACCGTGTCGGCGGGTTGGATCATTTGGCCGAGGGTAATCTTTCGATCCAGCACGGTGCCATTCATAGGAGCAATGACGCGGGCGACGGAATTCATGGTGCGGGTGCGGCGGAGCTCATCGACGGATTCAGGGGTCATGCCGAGCAGCCCGAGTTGGTCGCGGGCGGCATCGAGTTCAGCGGAAGCTTCGAGGAGTTCGGCTTCGCGGCGCTGGAGCTCGGCGCTGCCGATGACGTCGGCCTTGAGTAACTGCTGGGCTCGTTCGACGGCGCGCTGATTGAGCTGCCGGCTAGAAAGCGCCTTAAGGTAAGCTAACTGGGCATCGGATAAACCCGTGCTGTTGAGTAAAGCGAGCACCTGCCCCTTAGTGACCTGTTCGCCCTCATGGACGAGTAAGGAACTGATCCGGCCCAGCACCGGGGAGCCGACCCGGGTGACGCGAGTGTCGTCGACTTCGATGCGGGCCGAGACATCGAACGTCGCGCTGACCGGCGAGGCGGTGGCCGTGCCGAGTTTGAGCTCTTTGAGCAGCGATGCAGAAGGGTTGACGATGGAGGGGTCGAAGGCGGCTGGCGCCTTTTTTTGCTCTGGCGGAGGAGCGGTTTTGTTGCAGGCGGCCAGGCACAGGAGCGCGGCCAGGCAGGGTAAAAGACGGGGGATCATGGAACGTTTCTCCTGAGGTCGACGGCGCGTAATTCATCGAGATCGACAAGGGCCGATTGACGGTCGTACTGGGTGTTCAAGAAATCGAGGCGAACGGTGCGGAGGACGCGCTGGGAATCGAGCACCTCGAGGATGCCGCGTTCCCCGAGGCGATAGGCGGCCTCCGCCGCCCGAACGGCCTCGTTCGCCTCGCGAAGCAGGCCCTCTTGAAAGGCATTTAATTGCTGGTTCGCCAAGTTATAGCGGGCATAGGCAGCGTCCAGGGCGGAAATGAATTCCAACTCTCGACTGCGAGCCACGGCGGCGGCCACTCGCACTTGCGCGGCCGCCTCGGCGATGGGGCCTTCGCGACGATTCCAAACATTGATCGGGATCGAGACGCCGAAGCGATAGCTGGGGCTATCGGGGGGGCGCTCGATCTCTCCGATGACTTGCGGTTGGGGACGGCGCTGGGCAACTTCATAGCTGACATTCGCTTCGAGGCGCTTGATCTCAGCGCGGACGAAGGCCATAATCGGGTGCTGAGCGAGGGCTTGCTGGCGGATCGTCTCGAGCGGGGGGAGGGCCACGGTTTCGTCGAGTTTGCCTTCGATTTCTATATCGGGTTCGAGGGTGGATCCGACTGTGGTGCGGAACTGGGCCAAGGCGAAGATGTATTGGAGTTGGGCGGAATTGGCAGCGCTGCGCGCGGTGATCACCTCGGATTCGGCACGGATCAATTCCAGGCGACCGGCCTCACCGACATCCACGCGAACCTGGATGCGGTTACGCAATTGCTCGACCAGGCGGAGGCTCTCCTGGAGGATGTCGATTTCGGCGCGGCGGCGCAGAACCAGAAAAAAGGCACGCCGAACGGAAGAGCGCACTCCGATGCGAGTGCCGGCCAAGCGGATCTCATTGCTTTCGCGATTGCGCTGGGCCAACTGGAGACGAGTGGGGCGAAGCGGGCCTAACTCGAGTGGCTGGGTGAAGGTATATAAACTCGATAAGCCGCTTACGTTGCCCGGGACACGAATGCCTTGACCACCAACAATGGCGCTGGCGATTGGATTTGGGTAGGCGCGAGCGGTGGTGAGACCCGCTTGGGCGGCTTCGATTTGTGCGATACCGGCACGAATGAGAGGATGGAAATCTTCCGCCAGCGCAATGGCCTGGTCGAGAGTGAGTTTGGTGGCAGAGCGAGCAGAAGGACTTAAAAAGCCGCACAGGACAACGGTGGCCAAACATGACTTCCCCAATCGCCGAAGCGGGAAGGAAGGGGTATTCATTAAGATTAGTTTATCTTAAATCGCGAGGATGTCAAATACTCAAGATTTCTCGTCGCGCAAACGGGCCAGCACCTTCGCCGCGCCTTCCTGGAGCGGCGCACCGTGGCCGCAGCAGAGCCATTCGGCATCGCGCCACTCGGCCAATTTGCCGATGCTACGCCGGTTCTCCGCCATTTTGAGCGTCAGGCCGGCCCGCCCGGCCTCGATCTTCGGCCAAGTGACGACGGCATCGCCCCACGAACAACGCGCGCTTATCGCGCCAATAGGATGCAAGAGAATGCCGATGATCAAGGTCTGGACCGATAACGCCGAGGTAGGGCTCTTCGACCGCGACGGCGAACGCGGAAGCACGTTCGCCTACCTGCCGAACCTCCTCGCGGAGCGCGCGGTATCGGTAACCCTACCGGTGAGGCTGGCTTCCTGGAGCCTGCCTTACCGGCTGCCCCCGATCTTCGAGATGAACCTACCCGAAGGGTACCTGCGGGAGCACCTGCGCCTCGCTTTCGTGGAGGCTACCGGAACCTTGGACGACTTTGACTTGTTGTCGGTCGTCGGCCGTTCGCAGGTGGGCCGCATCCGGTATACCGGAGAGCAGGAGCCGTTGAACGAAGAGGTACCGTTTCAGTCGGTAGATGAGATTCTCGACCGCCGTCGGGATGGCGGCCTGTTCCGGTATTTGGTAGAAAAATTCGCCTCCTTCTCTGGCATCAGCGGTGTAAATTCCTCGTGCGCGACGAAACAGAATTCATGGAGGGCGAGCATCGACTCTCGCAGAGCCACCGTGGCGCCACGCATATCAGTCGCGCGCTTAGGGCTTCAGATGGCGGTTGAACCAGTCGACGAAGGCCCATTCGTCGAGGATCATGGAGGGCCAACCGTGCCCGCCGCCGGCATGCACGATGACCGGAACATTCAGGCCCACCTCTTTGGCGCGCGCCTGGAAGCGCTGCGACTGTTCCAGCGGCACCAGCGTGTCGGCGTTGCCATGGTAAATCAGCACGGGGGGCATGGCGGGCGTGACGTAGTAGATGGGCGATGAATCGTGCCCAATCTTCTGCCAGAGCGCGGGCACTTGGGCGTCGGGCCCGAAGCCTTTGGCGAAGGTGAGGGGCGGTCCACCCTTGCCGTCGTTCTCGGTGGAGGGGCCGAGGTTCAAAAGGTCAGTCGGTGGGTAGAAGATGGCGACGGCCTGCACGGCGCTGGACTCGCGGTCGATGGGGTCCGGCGCGGCGGGATTGCCGGGGGCGCCGCGGGTAGCGAGCATCAGGCTCAAGTGTCCTCCGGCGCTGCCCCCGGTGACGCCCAGGCGTTTGGGGTCCACCCGGTATTCGGCCGCGCGATGGCGGATAAAGCGGATGCCGCGGTGCATGTCGTCGATGATGTCCATGATGGTGGACTCGGGCTGCGAGATATGGCAAACGGCGAAGACGGTATAGCCGGCCCGCAGGACCGGGGCCACCAGCAAAGCATCGAGCCCGCCGGCCCGCTGCGACTTCCAGCCGCCGGAGACCATTAGGGCAATGCCGAGTCCATTGGGCTTCTCTGGGCGGAGGATGTCGAGCGTCAGCGGTCGGCCGTTGCGTTGGCCATACACGATGCCGTTGGTGCGCTCGATGGTGGGGTGGAGGTAGATCCAGAGGGCACCGGCAACGATCACCAGGGTGGCGAGTAGACCGGCGAGCCAGAGCAGCGTCAGGCGCGCCCAGCGGGGGATGCGGATTCGGGGCATTGCTCTTCAAGATCGCATAGGTGAAGGTGCCGAATGAAATGAGCGCCTCGCCGCCGGTGGCGCCAATGCTGGGGCGGAGGGGATGGTGACGGAAGGTAGCCCTTCCACCGCGGCCGTGATCGTCGCGGGTCCGGCAGCCGAGCCCAGCGTGAATTCGGTGCACGCCAAACCTTGGGCATCGGTGATGGCGGTGGGGGGGGCTCAGCATCGCGCCAGAAAAGCGGATCATAGCGGCTCGGACCCCGATTCCCCGCACCAAAGCAACCGTGGTCGACGACTTTACCTGCCATGCCGGCGGCCAGCAGATCTCCTGCTTGGAATGGCTTGAAAATGCGGTGCGGTCCGGGACCACCGCATCTCGAATGAAGGTGCGAGCATCCCCCCCTCGAATACCGAATCGCCGCATTCAGGGGAGTAAGTTTCCTCGAAACAAGGTTTGGAGGCGGCAGGATACGAGATCGTGGGAGATAAGTGTAGGAGCGTGAGTGACCCCGAACTAGTGACCTGAACTCCGGCGATCAGCGGATGGAGAACGGATCGGTGCCGGGGAAGGGGATGCGGCCGAGGTTGATGTCCATGATGCGTTGGATTTTGGCTTTTTCGGCGAGGGAGCGGGCTTCTTCAGGGGTGAGTTTGGGTTCGTTTGGGGGCGCGTGTTTTTCGGCCGTTTCGGGGCTGATTTCCGCTTCCGGGGTGGGTGGCTTGGGTTCGATTGGGGCAGGCGGATCTTCCGGGGGCTGGGGGGCGCGGCGGTCTTGTAAGTCCCTTAGATCCTTGAGGCAATTGCGGTAATGGCGGTGAAGTTGGGCGTCGTAGCGGAGGTAGAGTTTGAGTTCTTCGCCGGACTTACCGATGGCGTTGGCTAAGTGGGCGGGCGCATTGGCGTTGGGGAGGGTTTTGCGGAAGTCGCGCTCGTTTTGGGCGATGGTGACTTCAAGGTGG
>JBBQQS010000208.1:0-8687 GCA_038215525.1 Bryobacterales bacterium | reverse complement strand
CCATGCGGATTAGGCGGATACGGTCCTGCGCGGCGGCGCGCCAAGTGTCGTCGACGACCTGGCCACCGTAAACGTCGTTACCGATGCTGGGGGGCGGCTGGGTGGTGTTGCCCCAGTCTTCGAGACGGATGCCGGCAATTTCGATGGTGCCGATGCTAATTCCAAGGCGGACGCGGAGGGCGGCGCTGCGGGGAGCCCAAGCGATGGACTGATAGGTGAAGGCGAACTCTTTCCACTCGGGCGTCAGCTTGACGGTGGTGTCGAGGGCCTTGGTATTGGGGGCGGCGTTGAGTTCGTGGATGAGACCGATGAGAGTGCCGGTGGAGGAGCGGGCCCAGAAGCGGAAACGAAGCCATTGGTCGGCGCGGGTATCGGCGGGGATGGTGAGGCTGAGCTGGGGGGCCCAGGGTTGGCCGGGAGTGAGAGAGAGGGTGGTGGCGCGGAAGGCGGAGGTGAAGCCACCGGGAGCGCCCTCGGCGGGGATGATGGAAAAATTCTGGGGCTGGGAGGAAGACCAGGTAGCACCGGCGGCGAGGTCAGTTTGGGCGGAGGCGGTGGAGGCGAACAGAAGAAGGCAAAGTAACGAAACGAACCCGGGAGTGATTGATTTTAAAGGGCCGAGAAATTTTCTGTCGGCGAGCGGCGAAATCAGATGAGGAAAGGGCACATTTTGAGGGTAGCTCTTTTGTCAAGCGATTTGGGGGGTCGGCGAGCGGAAGTGGTTGAATACGGGTGAGATGTTTTTAGGACTCGGTTGATATCATTTTCGGTTAGGAGAGAAATGCATTGAGCATCAAGAGCGAGGAAGCCGAAGAATTCGGCGCGAGCGAGGATTTACGGGAGGGCGGATCTACGATGCGTTGCTCTTAGGGTGTGCGGCGAAGAGTGGGGCGGAAGTGATTTACACGTGGAATCTGAAGCATTTTCGGGCGATTGCTCCGGAGATGGCGGACCGGATTCGGACTCCGTAAGAGGGTGCACGGCCCGATGGATTAGGCGGCCTCGCCGCCCATGGAGCTGGGGCCGGTGCGAGTGACGCGGGCTTGGGCGTATTGGCCGAGTAAGTTCGCCTCTCGCCCTTGGGGGTGGAGGAAATTGAGGGTCCGGTTTTGGGAGGTCTTGCCGATCCACTGGTTGGTGGCGAGGTTCCAGCCTTCGACGAGGACTTCTTCGACGCGGTTGAGTAGCTCGGCGTTCTGGCGAATCTGCATGGCGCGTTGTTTTTCCTGGAGTAAGAGGAAGCGACGGGTTTTTTCTTCTTCGGTGATGTGATCTTCGTACTGCAAGGCGGGAGTATTGGGCCGGCGGGAGTATTTGAAGATATACATGCTCTCGTAGCGAGCATGGTCGAGTAAGCTCATCGTCTCTGCGAATTCGGCTTCGGTCTCACCCGGGAAGCCGACGATGAGGTCAGAGGTGATGGCGATTTCGCGCTTGGCGCTGTGCATCCATTGAAGACGGCGCAGATACTCGTCGCGGGTATAAAGACGCTGCATGCGGCTGAGTACCGCAGTGGACCCGGACTGGACGGGTAAGTGGATGTGATTGCAAAGGACGGGATTTTCGTCGATGGCGTCGACGATATCTTTGACAAAGTCCCGCGGATGCGAGGTGGTAAAGCGGACGCGGCGTAAGCCGGGCACTTCGCCGATGCGGCGGAGTAAGTAAGCGAAATCGTGGCCTAATTCACTGCCCGGAATGGCCGGGTCACGAAAGCTATTTACGTTCTGGCCGAGTAACTGGATTTCGGTGTAACCCATCTGCACTAACTCCCGTGCCTCGCGCAGGACCGACTCCAGAGTGCGGCTACGCTCGGGTCCGCGGGTAAAAGGTACAACGCAGTAAGCGCAGCTTTTGTCGCAGCCTTCGATGATGGTGATGTAGGCTTTGTGCGGATTGTCGCGGCGGGTGAGGGGCGTCTCGAAGGTATCTTCGGTATCGAGGCTTAAGCCAGTAACGCGCTTGTCGCCGCGCTCGATCTGGACGAGTAACTCGGGCAGGCGGTTATAGCTGGCGGAGCCCACCACCATGCTGACGTGGGGGGCTTTCTCGAAGATCTTTTCGCCTTCCTGCTGGGCGACGCAGCCGAGGACGGCGAAGGTTTTGCCGGCGTGGTGGCGCTTGAACTCCTGGAGGCGGGCGAAGACTTTCTGCTCCGCTTTGTCGCGGATCGAGCAGGTGTTGTACATGATCAGTTCAGCCGCTTCCGGCGTCGCCACCTGTTCGTAGCCGCGCCCGACCAGGGTGCCGATGACTTTTTCCGAGTCATGGGCGTTCATCTGGCAGCCGAAAGTTTCGATATAGAACCGCTTCATGCCCCTTAATTATAGGGTCTTTCTCCTATTGCCGCCCGGGCAATCGAGCCTTAGGATAGGGGGATGATCGCTATCCTCGTACTATTCGCCTTCCAGGACTACACTTACGACGTGAATGGCCGCAAGACTTTGGCGCCGAACCAGAATCCGGACCAGGTGGAAGAGCGCGTGGTGGAAGATGGCGGGGGCCGCAAGGTGATGGAGCGCACGATTCGCAGGATGGACGGGCAGCCGGAGAAGGTGCGGATTGAAGTGCGCAAGAACGCCGACGGCTCCGTGACGACGGAGACCAGCGTCTACCGCGGTGATCTGAACGGGCAGCTGAATCTGGCGGAAAAGCGGGTGAGCGAACGCCGCCAGACGGCCACCCAAGTGGAAGAAACGACTGTAGTTCAGCGCGGATCCTTCAATGGGGGCCTGGAGGTGGTGGAGAAGCTCGAACGGAGCGGTACGATGATGGGCAAAGCGAGCCAGGAAGAAGTGAAGACCTTCCGCAAAGATTCGAACGGGAGCTTCCGCGAAGCCGCACGCCAGAGCATCGAGCGCCGGGAGGAGAACGGCAAGGTGATCGAGCAGGTGGCCGAGTATCAGGCGGCCACCATCGACGGGCGGATGCAGCTTTCGGGGCAGAAGGTGTCGAACGCCGAGAAGCGCGCGGACGGGACGGTGGTGACGCAGGTATCTGTGTATGGGATGGCGCAGCCCGGCCGCGCCAGCCAAGGGGGCGAGTTGAAATTGCGGGAAGAGCAGTTGATCGAGCAGCGCCCCGGCGGAGGGCAAACGGTGGTGGAGAGCTTTAGTATTCGCCGGCCGGACCTGGATGGCCGAGTGGCGGGGGGCTTCACGAAGGTGGCGGAGCGGACTTGCCAAAAGGCTTGTAATTGACCGCATGGTGTAGTTTTGATATAATTACACCATGGCGCTGAACATCAAGAACCATGAAGTGGAACAATTGGCTGCCGAAGTGGCGGCGCTCGGTGCTTCTTCAAAGACCGAAGCCCTGAAACAAGCCCTGATTCGAGAGCGGGCGCGGTTGCAGAATGAAGCCGGCCTTCCGAATGCGGAGCAAATCCTGCGGTATCTGGAACAGAAGGTCTGGCCCTACCTGCCCCCCGGCGCAAGCGTGCCGCTGACCAGAGAGCAAGAAGACGAAATCCTTGGCTATGGGCCTGAAGGGGTGCCGATGTGATCATCGACACATCGGTTTTGGTGTCCATTGGCACGCAGGAGCCCGGGTCGGCTGAGTTGGCGACGAAGATTGGGGAGTCGAGAATTCGACTGATCAGCGCCGCGTCGGTGGGGGAGGCGATGTTGGCGTTCCGCGCGAAACTGGGTCGCGATGCGGAGGGCGATGTACGCGCCTTAATTCGAGACGTGGGCATTCAAATCGTTGAGTTTGGAGAGCCGCAGATTTTGTGGTTCGCCCATGCGATTCATCGTTACGGTCGAGGACAACATCCGGCCAAATTGAACTTCGGCGATTGCTTTACGTACGCGTTGGCAAAGCAACGGGATTTGCCGGTACTGTTTACGGGCAATGCCTTCAGTCAGACCGATCTGAAGTTGGCTTAAGAAAATCTGGCGGAGAGAGAGGGATTTGAACCCTCGGTACCGGTTAGACCAGTACGACGGTTTAGCAAACCGCTGCTTTAGACCACTCAGCCATCTCTCCGCGAAAAGCGGTCTCTTTTTGCATCATAGCACGGGTTTAGCGCCGCAGGCCGGGGAAGCTTAGCGGTACGTCGACGCGGGATTCCTTGATGCGCCGGGTGCGGACGTCGCCGAGGTATTGCTGGGGATAACGCTTCTCGAGGTCGAGGACGACGGTGGCGACGGTGCGGTCTCCGGGGGCTTGGGAGAGGACCTCGCCGAGGGGGTTCAGGATGTGGCTGGGATAGTCGTAGCCGGAGGAGATGAGGTAGATGCCGTTCTCGATGACGCGGGCCTTGGCGAGCGTTTCGTCGCCGCCCCAGATGGGCAGCAGGATGAGATCGGCGCCTTGAGAGGCCATGGCGCGGGCGGGTTCGGGGAAGAAGACATCGTAACAGATCATCATGCCGACGGTGCCGAAGTCGGTGGGGAAGACGGGGTAGCTGGTGCCGGGGGTGAGCCCGCCCTCGACTTCGCCCGCGGGGAGGTTCACTTTGCGGTAGCGGCCCAGGAGTTTCCCTTGGCGGTCGAGCAAGATTGACGTGTTGTAGAGGACCTTGCCTTCGCGCTCATAGAGGCCGGCGACGACGTAGGCTTTGCGGGTGCGGGCTAGTTTGGCGAGGCGATCGGAAGTGGGGCCGGGGATGGTTTCCACGACGTCGGCGTAGGCTTTGCCGGTGCCGACGACGGTGATGCCTTCGGGCAGAAGGATGAGGTCAGCATCGGCGGGAACGTGGGCGGCGATGGTGGCGAGGAAGTCGCCGACGGGGTCTTTGGTTTGTGAGGGACGTTGACGAACGGTAGAGACTTTGACGCGCCGGGGGGCGGGGGCAGGAATCTCTTCGAGGCGCAGGTCATCCCAATAGACGGTGCCTTGGGGGGCGTTCGCGAGAAAGAACTGCCATTGGAGCGAGGAGGCTTTGGCGGGGGCTTGGGCTTCGATGGTGAGCCGGGTCCAGGCGCCGTCGCGTTGGGCCCAGGCGAGGTAGTCCACTTCGCCGCTGCGCTGGCCGTTGGCTTGACGCCAATCGAGCCGGGAGACCACTTGCCAGTTTTCGGCGGGGACGGCATCGGCGCGGTAGTAAGCGGTGGCGCGATACCAACGGCCGGCGACGATGCCCGGAATCGCGCGTTGCCAGCCACCATGAGCGGCGGGGTTGCTATCGCCGTTGACGGCGAGCGAGACGGGACCGCCGCGGCTATGGAGAGCCTCGGTGAAGGTGCGGGGCAGCGAATCTGGGCGCTGGCTCCAGGTGGACCAGCCGGTGGTCTGACGGAAGTCGCTTTGCTCGAAAACGACGTCGGCGGCGCCGGCAGCGATTGGAGCGATCGCGACTAGAAAAAGGCCCAGCAGACGGTGCATCACTTACACGATACCGCTGCTGGGCCGTTTATGCTGCGCTACGGACCGGAGGTTAGATTTTGCCGGGAGGGTTATCTTTGGTGACGCGGTCGTAGATGACGGCGGCGATGCCACCGGCGATGGCGCCGAAAATGGCGCCTTTTTCGCGGTTTTTACTGATACCGGCGCCGATGCCCGCGCCCGCGGCGGCACCGGCCAGGATGACGGCGACGGTGTTCTTGAGGGGCCGGGGTGACTTGGCTTTCTCCTCTTTGGTCGCGTCTTTGGCGGTCTCGACGGTGGGTTGTTCGGCGGTAACGGGTGCCTGCGCGGAGGCAGGTCCTACGATCAGAAGTGAGCTAAGCGCCAGGCTGAGCAGGATCTTGAAGCTTTTCACGGTTGGTAAATTCCCTCTCCGGGACAGGTAGACGCGGACTTGGAAATTGGGTTACAGGAATTTACGGTCGAGCGAATTGGCTTCGTTTAGTTTTTGGGAGTAGGCGGGTAACGGCAGGGAGACGACGCCAAATTGAGACAGATGCTCGGTTTGGTATTGGACATCGAGCAGGCGGAAGTCGCGGGCGCGGAGGTGTTGGACGAGTTCGGCGAGAGCGACTTTGGACATGTCGCGCACGCGGTGGAATTTACTTTCGGCGAAGAAGGCGCCGCCGATGTGGACGCCGTAAAGTCCGCCGGCGAGCGCGCCATCGACCCAGATTTCGAGCGAATGGGCGTGGCCTTGTTTTTGCAAAGCGCCATAGGCGGCGCGGAAGGCGTCGGTGATCCAGCATTCGTCGGGAGAGCGGGCGCAAGCGCACATGACATCGTCGAAGGCTTCGTTGAAGGAGACTCGATAGCGATGTTGCTTGAGGGTGCGGGTTAAGGATTGGGAGAAGTGCGCCGCGTCGAGGGGCAGGATTCCCCGCTGAGGCGGTTGGTGCCAAGTGACCCAGTGGGTGCCGGGATAACCCATGGGAAAAATGCCTTGGCGGTAGGCGGGCAGCAGGTCCTCCAGGCGAAGGCGGGGGGACTTGGCAATGATGTCGCTCAAGCCACCAGTGTAAGGGAACTTTTGGGGATCTCCTGACAGGGCGAGCCTGATACAAAAGAGTATGACTCGCCGCACCGCTTTTGGTACGACCGCTTGGCTCGCCGCAGCCGGCGCCCCGGCTTATGCCTTTGAGTATTGGGACGTCTTTACGAAGCGCCGCTTTACTGGCAATCCCTTGGCGGTCTTCACTAATGCCCACGGGCTCGAAAAGGAGCGGATGTTCGAGATCGCGCGGGAAACCAACCTTTCGGAGACCACCTTTGTCTTCGGCACTTCGGCCAAAGGAGTGCGCACGCGGATCTTCACGCCGGTAACCGAATACGATTTTGCCGGCCACCCGACCCTGGGCACGGCGATGAGCCTTTGGCGGAAGGGCATGACCAAGGTGGCGCTCGACCTCAACATTGGTCCGGTGCCGGTGGAATACCGCGTAGACGCCGAGGGCATGTACGGAGAGATGGTGCAGCCGGAGCCGCAATTCGGGGAAGTGCACGAGCCCGAAGTGATTGCGAAGCTAATTGGGCTCCCCGTGAGTGACCTCGATACTTGGCATCCCATTCAGAATGTATCTACCGGCAGGCCGAACTTACTGGTGTTACTCAAGAGCCGGCGGGCAATGGGGGCGTTGAATATCAATTGGAAGGCAGTTACGGATTACCTGGCGGAAGGCGATAAGGCGCGCGGCTTCTATTTCCTGACGGAGGAGACAGAGCGGGGTGGGAAGTATCTGGCGCGTAAGTTGTCGGCGCGGGCCGAAGATCCGGTGACGGGGTCGGCGGCGGGGTCGGCGATCGCGTGGCTGGTGAGCCGGAAGTTAGTTGGCTCCGGGGAAGGGGTGGTGATTGAACAGGGAGCAAATGTGTCGCGTCCCGGGGAGTTGTATGTGTCAGCGGAAGCGAGCGGATCCCGGGCGACACGGGTGAAGGTAGGCGGCTACGCAGTGAAGTGCTGGACCGGCCAGATGCCCGGGTGAGGCGCGCCCGAGCTAAGCCAAGGCCAGATTTAGATTCTCAATCGCTTCGTCTACTTCGGCCGTGTTCTTGTAGCCCACCGTAACGCTGTCGACGCCGGCTTTTTGGAAGGCAAAGCGCATGGCGGCTTGACGGTCCTCGCGGCTGGTGAAGGCGCCTTCGCCGCAGAGCTTCATGCTGATGACGCCCATGCCCTGGGCGTGGACGGCCTTCACGTGAGTGAGCACTTCGGGGACGTTGCCCGCGCCGTTGGTGTTGTACTGTTCGGCGTCCATCTTGGTGCCGTTGTGATTCACGCGAATCATGGCAATATCGAGCCACTTATTGCCGGGGAACTGGCGCAGGGCGGGCAGGCCATGGACGGAAGCGCCGTGGCCGACGACGGCTTGCTTCACCTTGGCTTCTAAAACCCCGTCCTGCCAACGCACGGTGTCGGTGGCCCAGGTGGCGGTGTGCTGGTAGTGGAGTAACATCACGTCGAAGTAATCGGTATTGGCTAACTTACGTAACTCGTCGATCTTGTCTTGGGGATTTACTCCTTCGCGCGTGGTGACCTTGGACATGAGCCGGTAAGTGTCGCGGGGAATGCCTTTCAGTGCCACACCGAGCATCTTGTGCATTTCGCCGTAGCTTTCGGCGGTTTCGAAGAAGCGGATGCCGCGGTCGTAGGCGTGGCGGACGAGGCGGGTGAACTGGTCCTGCCCGAGTTCGCGCTGGGTGCGGCCGCTGAAGGTGCCGGTGCCAAAGGCGAGGCGGGTGACTTTGACGCCGCTTTTGCCGAGCGTCACCCAGTCGGTGGCTTTGCCCGTGGCGGCAGCGCGGACGGGAAGGATGCCGGTTCCGGCGGCTACGCCCGCGGCGAGCCCGGTTTGCAAGAATCTACGTCGGGAACAAGGAGTCATCAGTGGCCTCTCCAATCAGCGTCATGCTATCACGAGCGCGCGCCAACCGGAATGGCCCTTTTGCTCGCGCGGCGAAATGTGTAAGATGGAGGCGGCCAAAATGACTCACTTACTGAAACGCAGAAACTGCCTG
The DNA here is from genome assembly GCA_038215525.1 of Bryobacterales bacterium. Lineage (GTDB taxonomy): Bacteria > Acidobacteriota > Terriglobia > Bryobacterales > Bryobacteraceae > JALHNI01. The sequence continues at coordinate 323 of JBBQQS010000208.1, read as the reverse complement.
GGCTCGATGATGGCCGCAGCCGCTTGGGGCGCGCCCGCCGGGCGGCCGATTCAACTCCATGTCGACCTGACGGTGGACCCGGCTAAAGAGGCGGAGATGCTGAAAAACTTTGCGACCATTTTCCAGCCGGCGGCGATGAAGTTCGCCGGCTATCTCGATGTGAAGGTGATCAAGCTGCGCAGCACGCTCGCCGGCAAGGCGCCGGCAGGGGTGAACTACCGCTTCGTTCTCACGTATCAAAGCGAGGAGTTGCGGCAAAAATGGATAGCCTCCGATGTGCATCAAAAGGTATGGCCGACGCTCGAAAACACGTTGGCGCATAA
>JBBQQS010000207.1:0-8758 GCA_038215525.1 Bryobacterales bacterium | reverse complement strand
GCCCAATGCCTATTTCGACTCGCTCGGGATTCCGAGATTGACGGTTCGTTGATGGCTTAACTCACCGAACCGCCGGATGCGGACCCGCATGTCCGGTGGTGTGGCAGGGGAGGGGCCGCGAGGTTCCCCCCTATGCCGATTGGAATCGAGGATTCATGCAAAGGGGCTGTCCTTCGGGGCGGCCCTTTTTGCCTTTTGACGACATGCTTTATATGGCATACTTTGGTTGTGGCGTGGGAAGTAGAATTCACTGAGGAGTTTCAACGCTGGTGGGATTCTCTCAGTGAAGATGAACAGGATGATGTGGCCGTTTCCGTTCGACTTTTGGTTGAGTTCGGCCCGGCTCTCGGGTTTCCGCATAGTTCAAAAGTGGTCACATCACGCTATCCGCAAATGCGGGAATTGCGAACCCAGAGCGGCGGAAGACCGCTCCGCACTCTATACGCGTTTAGTCCATTGCGGACGGCCGTTCTCCTGATCGGTGGGGATAAGACGGGTCGAGACCGCTGGTTTGAAAGCTTGGTGCCGGTCGCTGACCGGCTATTTGACGAACATTTGCATGAACTCAGAAGGGAGGGACGAATCTAGTGGCTACGCGCAATTTTCGCCAACTGGTGGAGGCGATGCCCCAGGCGAGGCAACAGAAGATAGAAAAGCGCTTCGAGGAGAGTCTGGCGTCAATGCCACTTGATGAACTCCGGAAACTGCGAGAAATGACGCAATTGCAACTGGGTGCGACCTTGGGAGTGCACCAAAGCGAAGTCTCCAAAATCGAGCACCGCTCTGACATCTGCGTCAGCACGCTGATTGACTATGTCGCGGCCCTGGGTGGTTATCTTGAGATTCACGCCGTCTTCCCGGATCGCGACGTGGTCATCAGCCAGTTCGAGGATCAGTCTGTGGCAGGGCCGAATCGTTAAAGTTGAGATTAAAACGGATCGTCGACGTCTTTGGGAAGCCTGAGTGTGTTCAGACCCTCAAGCCAGGCCCTAACCCCCCTGGTGGCGGATCCACGGCCAGCTTCCCGCTGTCCATCAATACCCAGGACAAGATCTTTAAGAATCCAGAAGCTTGGAACTGGAACGCTGCGGTCGAGCGCGAACTTGGGTTCGACACCGTGCTCGAAGTTAGCTACGTCGGCCGCAAAGGCTTGCATCTTCCGATGCCGGTTCCGGTCAACGCGACATCCTGCTGACTGCCTTCGACGCCTCGGCATTGTGGGGTCCGTCCGACTTTGATACGCGCCACGTCGCCGTCATCAATTTCATCTACGAACTGCCGTTCTTCAAAGGCTCAAAGGGCCTCAACCGCACGCTCCTCGGCGGGTGGCAGGTTTCCGGTGTGACGCAGTTCCAGACCGGTACCCCCGGCAAGGTAGCCACGGGCGACGACTTCGCCGGCGTGGGCACGGCCTCCGGTGCGCAGTTCTGGCAGATCAACGGTAACGTTTCCACCACCGGTCAATTCACGAATCCAGGTGAAACCAGCACCGACTACTTCGACGTGAAGCCGAACGCCGCTGGCCGCCAAACGCTATACCCGCAGCCGGCCGCCGGGACGTTCGCTAGAGATCGCCTGCGGAATAACATCTACGGCCCGGGCTTCCAGAACTGGAACCTCTCGGCCTTCAAGAAACTTCCGGATCCGCGAGCGCGTCAACTAAGGGTGGCGAGCGCAACATGCAGTTCGGTTTGCGCTTCGCGTTCTAACCTTCTGCGTTTTACCAAAGAGACAAGGGCCCGTCCTTCAGGGCGGCCCTTTTTTGTCACTGCCGATGATCCTGAATAGCTTGACGCTCTTCTTCACTCATGCCAATATTGGCATGAGTGACGCCGATGAAGAAACTCACATGGTTGGTCGATTCACTGCGTAACCTGAGGATGTTCCCGCCTCCTGTTCAAGACGAGATCGGATTCGCGCTCTACTTCGCGCAGTTGGGGGAAACTCACTCGCGGGCCAAGCCGCTCCATGGCTGAGGCAGCGGGGTTATGGAAATCGCATCGAACGATCCGAGTGGAACCTATCGCGCGGTTTACACGGTGTCGATCGGGGATTCGATCTACGTCGTCCATGCCTTTCAGAAGAAGTCGAAAGCCGGGGTGGCCACGCCGAAAGCGGAAATTGAACTCGTCCGGCGACGGCTCAATCAATTGAGAAACGAGGTAAGGAATGTCGAGAAAATCTCTGGAAAAACAAGCTAGCACCGGCAACGTTTTCGCGGACTTGGGCCTGCCTGATGCTGACGAACATATCATCAAGGCCGGGTTGGTGGTCAAGATTGACGGAATCATCCGCCAACGTGCTTTGACGCAAACGGCGGCGGCGCAGGCGATGGGGATCGATCAGCCCAAGGTGTCGGCCATGCTCGCCGGGCAGTTTCGTGGCTATTCCGTCGAGCGGCTCATGCGTTTCCTGGTGGCGCTGGGGCAGGATGTGGAGATTGTGGTGACGCCGAGCAAGCGAGGAGCGGCGGAACTGCGCGTGGCCTGACGGTTCGTCTCCGTTTTAAGCCCGGCTCAATTTCCTAATGGCCCTATAATAGAGGTTTGGAACTAGAGAAGGTCCTGCTCCGCAAAGTCGGCGAAGCTGTTACGCGCTTCAAAATGATCCGCGAAGGCGATCGCGTGGCGGTGGCGCTTTCGGGCGGTAAGGACTCGGTGACTATGCTCGAGGCCCTGCTGCTGCTGCAAAAGCGCGCCCCCATCGACTTCTCTGTCTGCGCCTTCACCATTGAGCAAGGCAAGTTCCTGCGCCCCATTGCGCCCCTGGGTGAATGGCTGCTCTCGCGCGGCATCGAGTGGCACTATATCGTCGACAACCCCTCGCTGCAACTCATCGAAGACATCCCCGACCATGGCTGCGACCTTTGCAGCCGCTTTCGCCGCCGCGCCGTCTACGAAGTGGGCCGCAAGCTTGGTGCGAATGTGATCGCCCTCGGCCACACTGCCGACGACTTCTGCGAGAGCTTTCTGCGCAACACCATGTTCACCGGCCGCGTGAGCGCGCTGCCGCCGGTGACCTACTCGAAGAATAAGGACTTCCGGCTGATCCGTCCCCTGGTTTACGTCCACGAGGCGATCACCCGCGCCTACGCCAAGGGCCTCACCGATGACGTGGTGCCCTGCGGCTGCTCGCAAAAGACCGGTACCGTGCGCGGCTCGATTCGCGAATTTATGGACCGAATGGAGCGCGAACATCCGCGCATGAAGGACACCATGCTCGCGGCCATGGGCAACATCTATCCGCAGCGGCTGCTCGATCCCCGCTACTTTGACCCCGACTTAAGCGACGAGCCCAGTACTCCCACCTTGTTTCCGATCTTGACGGAAATGTAGGAAGCTCCCGCTTTGGCCATTCATCAGAATGTAACCATCGGCGGGTTGACCCGCCCTAAACCCAGTGAGACCATAGAGGTTCGATTTTCAACGCTATGCGCTTCCTCCCCAAAGAAGAAAAATTTTATCAGAGTTTTCTGGAGCAGACGTCGCTCAGCCAAAAGGCGGCCGCGACCCTCTACGAGGCGTGCCAGAAAAATCTCCTTACCGATGAAATGGCCACCCAGTTGTCCGACATCGAGGGGCAGGCCGACAAGGTGCTGCACTCGATTCACGTCAAGCTCAACCAGACCTTCATCACCCCCATCGATCCCGAAGATATCCACTCCCTGGCCTCGCACTTGGACGACGTGCTCGATTACATGGAGGACGCAGCGCATTGCCTGGTGGCCTACAAAGTGAATCCGGTTCCGCTGCCCGTCACCGAGATTTGCGCCTGCCTCGTGCGCTGTACCGCGGAGCTGACGAAGGCCTTTCAGGCACTCAGCGACGGAAAGGGCTTCGACGAATTCTGCGTGCAGATCAACCACATCGAAGCCGAGGTGGATGCCATCGAACGCAAGGCCGTGGCCGAGTTGTTTGAGCGCGAGCAGAATCCGATCCAAATCATGAAAATGCGTGAGATTTATGACTTGCTGGAGCGCACGGCGGATGCCTGTGAGGACGTAGCCGATGTCCTCCAAAACGTCGCGGTAAAGAACGGCTAACGCATGTCCGCTTTGTTGGTTCTGGTAATTGTCATCATTGTGGTGGCGCTGATATTTGACTATATTAATGGCTTCCACGACGCGGCCAACTCCGTCGCCACTATTGTCGCCACCCGCGTCCTGACTCCCTTCCAAGCCGTGATTTGGGCCGCCGGCTTTAACTTCGCGGCCGCTTTGCCCTTGCTCTTTAGCGCCGAAGCCGGAGTGGCGAGGACCGTGGGCGAAAACCTCGTCAACCTCGACTACGTCACGCCGATCGTGATTCTCGCCGGCCTGATGGGGGCCATCGCCTGGAATCTCATCACTTGGTTCTACGGCATCCCGTCGAGCTCGTCGCACGCCTTGATTGGCGGCTACGCGGGCGCCGTGATGTGCAAAGTGGCCATGCTGGAAGGCATCGGCGCAGTGATGAAGGGCGTCAAGATCGAGGGCTGGATTGAGACTACCAAGTTCATCGTGCTCGCCCCGCTGATCGGCTTGGCCCTGGGCTACCTGCTGATGGGCATTGTTTACTGGATGTTCAAGAACTCTACCCCCAGCAAAATGGACCGTTGGTTTCGCCGCCTCCAACTGCTCTCGTCGGCCTTGTTCAGCTTCGCCCACGGCTCGAATGACGCGCAAAAGACCGTGGGTATCATCACCGGCGTGCTCGTTTCGGCGGGCTACCTCAAGGAGTTCCACGTTCAGGGCTGGGTGATTCTTTCGGCCTTTGGCGCGATTGCCCTGGGCACCATGACCGGGGGCTGGCGCATCGTCCACACCATGGGCAGCAAACTGACTCGCCTGAAGCCCCGCGGCGGCTTCTGCGCCGAGACGGCTGGCGCGATCGCCATTCTGATTCCCACCTACCTGAAGATTCCCGTCTCGACGACCCACGTCATCACCGGCGCCATCGCCGGCGTAGGTTCCATCAACCGGGTGAAGAGCGTCCGCTGGGGCCTCGCCCGCCAGTTAGTATGGGCCTGGGTGCTCACCCTGCCGGCCTCGGCCTTCGTCGCGGCGGTTTGCTATTACTTCGTCGCCATCATCGCCAAATTCGCCGGCTGGCCCGGCGCCCATCCCAACTAATTGGCCTATTGCCATCAATCACTTGGCCGAAATGGCTATATTCCGCCTGCTAGCATAGTTTTAGTCCACAGCGTGAGATTGCCTCCCTGACGGTCGGGGTTCGCATGTAGTTGAAGGCGTTTACTTTAACGAACCCCGACCGTAAGGGAGGGGATGTTGCAGAAAGGTGCCCCGCCAATTGGTTCATCGTCCGGTGAGCCGATTCGAGACACCGCCCAATGGAATCAACAACTCCCGGGTTCGTTTCGTCACTTCAGGATGGCGTTCAACTGCCGCAAGTCCGCCTCGGTAATCGCCGAATGCTTTGGGAAATCGGCGCGCGTCGCCAGCTTGCGGCGGTAGCGCGCGAAATACTCGGCCAAGTCGCCGCCGTACTGAAAGCTGTACATGATGTCGGCAAAATCGCGCGTATGCCGCAAACCCAGGCCGTGGCCCGCTTCGTGCAACACGGTCAAGTAAACGATCACGTCGCGCAGCAGCGGATCTTCCACATCGCGCCCCACCGGGCGAATCGCCAGCCGTACGCCCGGCTTGCCGTTGATCGTCACGGGTTCGGCTTCGCCATAAAGGCCGCCGAACTTCGACGCCCAAATCACTTGGATGCGTGCATCGAGCGGCTCCTTCACGCGGTGTAGATTCAGCTTGCTGGCTGCCGCCTTCTGCCAGGCTTCGAGAGCATAAACGGCGAGTTGGTCGTCGCCCGTCAGGCAGCCCGAGTCGAGCGCGGCTTCCTTGGTGCAGGGGGCGATGTAGTAGGGCAGGTCCTGTGGCGCGTCCTGGTAGGCGAAGAGGAGTGTCAGCAGGAGGAAAGTCATTGCGGAGTGACGCGCTCCTCGCGCAGTTGCTTCACTTCGTCTTCGAGCGCCTCAATGCGGCGCGTCATAGTCGCAATTAGCTGGCCTTCGGGGTCCGGCATCTTGCAGTGGTCGAGCTTCTCTTCAGCGCCGCGCTGCCTCACCACTTTGCCGGGGATGCCGACCACCGTCGAGTGATCCGGCACCGACTGGATCACCACGCTACCCGCGCCGATGCGCGAATAGTCGCCAATGGTGATGTTGCCGAGTACCTTGGCGCCGCCGCCTATGACGATATTGTTGCCGATGGTAGGGTGGCGCTTGCCCTTCTCTTTGCCGTTGCCGCCGAGCGTCACGTCCTGATAGATGAGGCAGTCGTCGCCGATGATCGCCGTCTCGCCGATCACCACGCCCATCCCGTGGTCAATAAATAGGCGCCGGCCGATCGTCGCGCCAGGGTGAATTTCAATACCCGTGAGCCACCGCACGAGTTGCGATAAGAAACGAGCGAGCACTCGTAGCTTCGCCAGGTAAAGACGATGCGTCACCTTGTGCATCAGCACCGCGTGCAACCCGGGATAACACAGCAGTATCTCCAGGTAGCTGGTGGCCGCGGGATCCTCGCGGAATATCGTATCCATTTGTTCGCGGACTGTGCTGAACATGACCCTGACCTTAAGAATATCAAGATCGTCTCCCCTACGCCGTGGCAAAGTTCGGCGACTGTTAACTGTGGGGTAAACAAGAGGGGGGAATCGTTCAGAAAAATGAGGAGGGCTGGTATACTCAAAATGTTGCGGGACGGTGAGATCCTTCGGGAACCCGTCCAGTAAGAAGCTCGAAGCGTACGAGCAAGGAGTCCATCCCGCGTCGGATTCCCAAGGCTGTGATTTCAGCTCCTTTCTAGGTCATCACTCTTCCCCCTACCTGTGTGATTTCTGAATGGGCCGTTGTGTCTCGCCTTGGCTGGAAGCTTGTTGGCTTCGTTTGGGATTAACGAAAGAGGGAGCATTTCGAGTGACACTTGCATCACGATTGGCGAACAGTTCAACTCTGTTCTTGATGATGGCGGCGAGCGTTTGGGCCCAGCCCAAGCTACGCCTGTCGACGACGGCGGTGGGTCCGGTGACGTTTGCTCAAGGGGCGATCGCACCCGGGCAGACGATTGAGGCGCGCAACGCGGGCAACGGCAATCTGAATTTAGCCCTGACATCCGACGTCCCCTGGATGTCGGCGGTCGTCGGCGCGGCCCGCGCTTGCACCGTGCTCACCGGCACCTGTTTGCCCATCAACCTGGGCTTTCAATCGACGGCGCTGGCCCGCGGCACCTACACCGGCACCTTAACCGTGCGCGACCCCAACGCGATCGACGCCCCGCAGTTTGTCACAGTCACCGTGCAGGCCGGCGGCGGTGTCCCCGACCGGGTGGACTTCTTTTTGCCCCCCACCGGCGGCACCTCCGAAGTCGCCTTCACCACCACCAGTGCCTTGCAATCGAACGTGACGACCACGTCCGGCGGCCAGTGGCTCGCCTTGGCGCTCGAGGGCCAAGGCACCTTCCGCTTCAGCTTCCCCTACCGCATCGTAGGCCGGCAGCTTCCCTCCACGCCCGTTGGCATTTATCAAGGGTCGATCACCACCACCGGGTCTACCTTCGCTGGCGATAACCGCACCGTGCCGGTGACCTTGAATGTGACGGCCAACCCCATCGCCTTGGCCAGCACCACTAACTTGAGGTTCCGCATTCCGCAAGCTGGCAAGCTCTCTCAATTCCTGGTAATGAGCAACCGGGGGCAGGGAACGCTTGCCATTTCGGGTGCCACTTTCGCTCCGGGCGCCACGGGCGGCCCTTGGCTGACGCTGACGCCGGATGCGACCAACTCGACCCTCATCAAGGCTGACGCCGATGCCGGCACCTTGGCGCTCGGCATTTACACCGGCACGATCACAGTCAACTCGAACGCGGCCAATGGTCCCACCCGTTTGCCCGCGACGCTCGAGGTTATCGCCCCGGGCCCGCCGCTCTCGTCGGTCGGTAGCGTGCTGAACATCGGCACCTATGCCCGCAACGAGAGTCTGGCCCAAGGCGGAGCGACGGCCGTCTTCGGCGAGCAGTTTGTGCCGCTCGGTACCGCGCCCGCCAGTGCCGAGGCCACGCCCTATCCGCGCATGATTACCGGAGCGCAAGTCTTCGTCAATGACGTGGCCGCGCCGCTCTACTACGTGTCCTACAACCAGATCAACTTCCTGATTCCCTATGAGACTCCCGTGGGCGATGCCGTCATCCGCGTCGATCGGGCCGGCCAGCGTGGCAATCCCGTCAGCGTGACCATCGAGCAGCGCGCGCCCCGCATCATGACCTTCAGCTTCCCGGGCGAATACGGCATCATCGTCAATGCCTCCCAAGGTGGTGGTTTTCCGCTGCCGGTTAGCTTGGGGATTCCCGGTGGCGCTCCCGCCAAGCCCGGCGACGTTCTCGTGATCTACGCGATTGGCTTGGGCCCGACCAACCCCGCCGTGGCCAGTGGCGTAGCGTCTCCTGGCGATCCGCTGGCGACGGTGCAGGGTAACACCGTCGTCGTCTTCGGGACGCCCGGCCCGTTCAGCACCCTTTCGGCGACACCGTTCTTCGCCGGCCTAGTGCCTGGCTTCATGGGCCTTTACCAAGTGAACGTGATTGTGCCGCCCGGGGCACCCGTCGGCAGCAGTGTTCCGATATCCTTGGGTATTGACAGCTTTACGAGCAACACCGCTCGGATCGCTCTCGCTGCCCAATGACAGAGCGCCTTTACTACAGTGACTCGAAACTGGCGGAGTTCTCCGCTCAAGTGGTCGCCGGCGATGAGCCGGCGAC
>JBBQQS010000206.1:0-8776 GCA_038215525.1 Bryobacterales bacterium | reverse complement strand
CGACTTTGATCCTTGTGCCCACGTACGATCGCTATGCCCGAGTGGCCGATGTCCAGCGGCAAGTGAAAAAAGGGGTGGGCAGCTTGCAGATTACGCTAGAAACGCCCGCCGCGTATGGCAAGAGCGGGTTTTCGATTAGCTCGCGAAGCCTTAGCCAGAAACAGTTAGCCAGAAACAGCACACGCCCCTCCTGCCAGGTGTCCCGTCCCGTCTGATACAATCGCAGCGTCCGGCCGAGCGCCTATGAGAGTGATTTGGATCGCCATTTTGAGCGTCGTAGGGTGGCTATCGGTTGCCGAAAGGTCCGGCGGTGCCCCGCCAGCCGAATCGACTGCCTTTGTCGGCTCCGCGCGCTGCGCGGTATGCCATCCCGCTCATGCTTCGTCCCAGGGCAAATCCGGACATGCGCTCTCCCTGCACCGTGCCGCTCAGCATCCGCTCATCGATGCACTGGCACGGGATGCCAAGTACCGGCGCGACCCCGGCTTTCGCTTCCGCTTCCGCCGGGCGGGCGAGCAACTCCGCATCACCGGATATGACGCGAAGAACGAGATGGACATTCCAGTCGAATGGGCTTTCGGCGCGGGTGACCAGGCGGTCACGCTGGTCAGCCGCATCGATGAGGATTGGTACCTCGAACACTACCTCAGCTACTACCGCGCCTTGGGCCGCATGGACCCCACCGCCGGGCACGGCCAACTACGCCCGAAGACGCTGCCGGAGGCGATGGGCTTGCCGTATAAAACCTCCCACCCGCAAACCGGAATCCTCGGGTGCTTCGAGTGCCACTCCACCGGACCCGTGCGCCTCGATCCGCAATCCGGTCTGCAACCCCTTGAGCCGGGCGTCCACTGCGAAAGCTGCCATGGGCCTGGCCGCGAGCACGCTGCGGCCGCCAGCCGCGGCCAACTCATCGAAGCCCGCCAACGAATCGGCAATCCGCAGCGCCTTTCGGCCCCGGCGCTCAATGAATTCTGTGGACGCTGCCACCGTCCCCCCGGCGCACCAGCCGAGACCATTGATTGGAACTACGCCTGGAATGTACGCCACCAACCGGTCTACCTGAGCCAGAGCCGGTGTTTCAAAAAGAGTGAGGGCCAGTTGTCCTGCTTCACTTGCCATGAGCCGCATCAGCCGCTACAGAAGAGTCCCGCGTCCTATAACCAGCGTTGCCGCAATTGCCACGAGCCGGGTGGCTCGGCAGCGGCCCCCAAGTGCCAAACGCCGGCCCGCTCCAACTGCATCGACTGCCACATGCCGAGAGTCTCCCCGCAGGCCGCCCTCCGCTTCACAAACCACTGGATCGGCGTTTACGGTGAGGGCTCTCAACTCAAGCCGCGACAAATCCCATAATTTACGGTTAGTGATTCATCGGCAACCCAATTTCACTTGACGTGAATCCAGGCCCGTGATGTAATCACTGCTCCGTTGGTGGGGCCGGATTCCAAGTCCCCCCTCAGGCGCAGTCTCAGGATGTCGCCCGATTTACTCCTGGGGGTTTAGCATGTCTCTCCGTTCTCACGGCCTTCCATTCCTGGCGCGTTCCTGTTCCCGATTCCTCTCCACATTTCTCACGCTGCTGGCGATGGCGGTGCTCTTCCGAGGCTCCGCCCCCGCACAGCAACTGACGGGAACCATCACCGGCACGGTGACCGATGCTTCAGGCTCAGCCGTACCTGGTGCTCAAGTGAATTTGCTGGAAGTGAATACCGGACAGGCTCGTACGATGCAGGCGAATGACGTCGGCAATTTCCGCTTCCTGCTGCTGCCGACCGGCGTTTACCGTGTCGACGTGACGCAACAGGGCTTTAAGGCGGTCCGCCGCGACGGCATCATCATCGAAGCCGACCGGTCGCTTGCCGTCCCGATCGCGCTCGAAGTCGGTTCGGTCGTCGAAGTCGTCCAGGTGGAAGCCGGAACGCCTTTGCTGGAACCGAATACTTCCTCGCTCGGCACCGTCATGGACAAACAGAAGGTGGACGACCTCCCGCTGAACGGCCGGAACCCCATGGGCCTGGCGAACCTGGTTCCGACGGTGCGCGGCATCGGGTTCTTTGGCGGTCAGGTGCTGTCCAGTTGGCGGATGGCGGCCGTCTCCATCGGCGGCGGATCGCCCCTCCACAACGATTTTCTGGTGGACGGAATCGCCGCCACAAAAGTGGGCAGCTCGGGCGCGCAGGTCTATCCGACCGTGGAATCCACTCAGGAGTTCAAGATTCTTACTAATGCCATGTCGGCCGAGTTCGGCCGCACCGGCGGTGGCATCGTCAGCATCGTCACCAAGTCCGGCACCAATGCGTTCCACGGCAACCTTTTCGAATACCTTCGCAACGACAACCTGAACGCCAACGAGTTCTTCAGCAACAAAGCAGGCCGGGCGCGGCCGACCCTGGCTTGGAACCAGTTCGGCGGGTCGATCGGCGGACCCATCAAGCGCAACAAGGTGTTCTTCTTCACGAATTACGAAGGTTTTCGCGAACGCCGCGTCACCCAGGCCATTCAGACTTCCGCCACCCGGCTTGAGCGAGCCGGTGACTTCTCTGACACGCGGAACCAGGCCGGCGCCCTCCTGGTCATCTACGATCCCGCCAGCACCGTGGCGTCTCCGGGCTCGCCCGGCGGCTTCGTCCGGACTCCCTTTGCCGGCAACCGCCTGCCCGCCAACCGCATCAATGCCATTTCCACCAAGGCCCTAAGCTTCTACCCGGAACCCAATGTGCCGGGGCTGCCCTTCACGCGCGCGCAGAACCTTTTCTTGCAAGGCGCCGGGCCGATCGACCGCAATACGATGACCGGCAAGGTCGACTACAACATCTCCTCGTCCCGTCGGTTGTCCGGACGCTATACCTGGGACAAGCTCGACTGGCAATTTCCGCTGATTTACAAGACCGTCGCGGAGCCAGATGGCCGGAAGGTGCTGATACCGCGGAACAGCGCGTCTTTAAACTACACGGATACCCTCACCCCCACCTTATTGATGGATGCCAAGATCGGCTTCAGCCGGGAGAACGAGCACTTTGTCAGCGCCAGCGAAGGCTTCGACATCACCACGCTCGGGTTCCCCGCTGAGTTCCAGCGGCAAAGCTCAGTGGCCAGCGGCGCACGCTTTCCCACGTTCTCGGTGGCAGACATGGCCCCGTTGGGCGGTTCCACCAGCGCCGGCAGTCCGTCGATCACCACTCTTTCCAGTCTCAGCCTGACGAAACTGTCCGGAAGCCATACGGTGAAGTTCGGCGGTGAACACCGTTTCTATTCCATCAACCCGTACGGACGGGGCAACTCGAGCGGTACGTTCGCGTTCAACCGGGGCTTCACCCAGGGCCCTAATCCTCTCCTGCCGTCCAACACCGCCGGCTACGGCGTTGCGTCCTTGCTGCTCGGTAATCCGGCCTCAGGGTCCGTCAATCTCACGCAGGACCGGACGCAGAGCCTGAAGTACAACGCGCTCTTCCTACAGGATGACTGGAAGGTCACCAACAACCTCACCCTCAATCTCGGGGTGCGTTGGGAATACGAGTCACCGATGACCGACCGCTATAACGTTCTCGCGAGCTTCGATCCCAACGTCACCTCGCCCATCCGTATGAATGGACAGAACCTGCGCGGCGGGCTGGTATTTCCCGGCACTGGCGGCCTAAGCCGCAACCTTACCGAACCCGACTACAACGACTGGGCACCTCGCTTCGGCTTCGCCTATCGGGCCAGCCAAAAGATGGTGTTCCGTGGCGGATACGGCTTGCTCTATATCCCCACCCATCCCTTCATCGGACCCACGACGACTGGCTTCTCGTTCGACACCCCGATGGTCGCCACGCAGAACGACGGTCTTACCCCGTTCGATCAGCTAAGCAATCCTTTCCCGAACGGAATCACGGCTCCCTTGGGCGCCTCCCTCGGCGCCTTAACCGGTGTGGGTACCTCTATCGCCGGTCAGTTGCGGGATGTCGATCGTGGTTATAGCCAACAATGGAACACCACCCTCCAATATGAGCCCTGGAACAACTGGCTGCTCGAAGTGGCCTGGGTCGGCAACAAGGGTACCCGCACGCAAGGGGCTTCGCGGCAGTTGAACGTCATCTCCGATGCGAATCGGACGTTGGGCACGCAACTGGCCCAATCCGTCCCCAACCCGTTCCTCGGCAGCATCGCTTCCGGTCCTCTCGCCGGTGCCACCATCACCCGGTTACAAAGCCTGCTTCCGTATCCCCAGTTCACCGGCGTCAACGGCGGCTACTCCTACCTTCACAATTCCATCTATCACGCGCTCGCCGTCAAAGTGGAGAAGCGCTTTTCCCAGGGTTTCTCCATCCTGATGGCCTACACGAAGTCGAAGTTGATCGACGACGGCAACGCGACCGGACAGATTCGGCCCGGCGGCAACAACATCGCCGGTGCGCAAAACTGGCTGAATCTGCGGGCTGAGCGCTCCAAGGCCGCTGAAGACGTTCCCCAGCGCATGGTATTGACCGCGCTCTGGGCGCTGCCCTTCGGCAGGGACGGCCATATCGCCAAGCGGCTCATCATCGGTGGCTGGCAGATGAACCCGATCATGACCCTGGAAAGTGGCACGCCTCTCTCGTTAACCGCGACGGTGCCCGGCGGCGGCAATCGCCCCGACGTGGTGGCCGGACAGCAGGCGAAGCTGGAAAATCCGACGCTGGAACGCTGGTTCAACACCGCGGCCTTCACGCAACCCCAGCCTTTCGCTCTCGGAACGGTGTCTCGCACCCTTCCGAACGTCCATAGCGACTCGGTCTTCAACATCGATGTCTCGCTGTTCAAAGACTTTCAGATCCGCGAAGGCATGAAGGTGCAGTTCCGCGCCGAAGCCTTCAACATGACCAATACTCCGACGTTTGCTAGTCCGGGGACGAGCGTCAATGCGGCCACCTTCGGTGTGGTGACGGCCACGGCCTTCACCCCCAAGCCCCGCGAAGTCCAACTCGCTCTCAAGCTGATCTTCTAATCGGCTAGGGCAAGAGTTGCAGGTGTGGCCACGAGAAATCGCGGGCCAGCTTGATAAAGGCCTGCACCGTCGGCGACAAATGGCCATACTTCACGCTGATGAGGTCCACGGTTCCAAGCAGCGGGCGTTCCTTACAGGGCAGCACACGCAGCTTGCCGGATTGCAGCTCAGAGTCGACGGCCCATTTGGGCATAAACCCGAAGCCGAGCCCGGCGCAAATCATCGCGTTCATGGTGTGGGAGTTGTTCACCACCAGCACCTCCCGGGCCAGGAACTTGTGGCTCTTCAAATAGGTATCCACCCAAGTGGCCAGAATTCCCTGCGGCAGCCGGATGTGCGTGTGGCTTGACAGTTCCCTGACCTGCTTACATTCGATCTGCAGTTCCTGGCTGGCCACGGGCACAATCGGGTACTGCCAGGTCATCCGCGAAACCAACTGCGTCCCACCGGCGTCGTCCCAAATGCCGAGCGCCAGGTCGAGCGAGCGGTTTCCCACGCGATTCGAAAGATTCACGGAGGTATCCACGTCCAGCATGACGGTTACCTTGGGCCAGAGTTCGCGGTACGTCCGGAGCAAGGAAGGCAGCAGGACGGTGCTGGCGGCTGGATTTACACCGATCCGGATAAAGCCACTGCGCAGGCCTTTCCAATCGGTGACCGCGGCGTCGATGGCAGCATGGGCCGAGAGGAATTCCTCGAGGTGAGGCAGCAATACCGTCGCCGCCTGTGTCAGGTGAATCGTGCGTCCCGACTTCTCGTAAAGGGTGACGCCGAGCTCACTCTCCAGGTTTTTCAGCTGTTTGTGCACTGCGGCGGGTGTCAGATTGACGATCTTCGCCGTTTTGGCGAGACTTTCGGTCTTCGCGAGAACAGCAAGGCTGCGGGCTTCCCTAAATTCCATGGAATGATTTTCCAATGGTAAACGATATGTCACATCAATTCAATGGACGTCACGTTCGAACCGTGATGCACTTAGGGTGAACAGGTTCGGCTGTCAAACACAGGATGAGAAGGTAATGAAATTTACTTTGAACAGGATAAAGGCGGTTTGCCTCGCCTCGATTGTGTGCAGCCTGATGGTGCCTACCGCCTGGCCGGAACCCGCCACGGAAACCAAGCCGGCGAAAGACAAGTTCCGCGCCGATCAACGCCGGTACTGGGCGTTCCAACCCGTTAACCCGCCCGCTCCGCCGAAAGTTGCCGTCTCCGCCTGGGTGCGCAATCCGATCGATGCTTTTGTCTTGGCCAAGCTCGAAGAGAAGTCGCTCAAGCCAGGTCCGCAAGCCGGCGAAACTACCTTGTTGCGCCGCGCCTACTTCGACCTCACCGGTGTTCCGCCGACGGTGGCCGAGGTCGATGCCTTTCTCGCGGATTCTTCTCCGAACGCCTACGAAAAGGTGGTCGACCAATTGCTGGCCTCGCCCAAGTACGGTGAGCGATGGGCTCGCCACTGGCTGGATTTGGCTCGCTTTGCTGAGAGCGATGGCTTCCGCGCTGACGAGGTGCGGCCCAACGCCTGGCGCTATCGTGACTATGTAATCCGCTCCTTCAACTCGGACAAGCCTTACAACCGTTTCGTGCAGGAGCAGATCGCCGGCGACGAGATGTGGCCCGACGATCTTGAAGCGCATATCGCCACGGCCTTCAACCGGCACTACCCCGACGAATACAACGCCCAGAACCTCCGCCAACGCCGCCAGCAGATCCTGGACGATGTCACCGACACCACTGGGGCTGTCTTTCTCGGCCTGACGTTTGAGTGTGCCCGCTGCCACGACCACAAATTCGACCCCATCCTCCACTCGGACTACTACCGCCTGCAAGCCTTCTTTTCTAACATCTCCTCCGATGACGAGTTCCCGATGGTCTCCAAAGCCGACTACGCCGAGTATCAGCGCAAGCTGGGTATCTGGCAGGGAAAGACGGCTGAGATCCGCGCCGGGATGCAGAAGCTGTTGACCGCTGCGCGCACTAAGAGCCGCAAGGCCCGCTACATGGCCTACGTCGACGAAGTGCAGCAGGCGTTGGATAAGCCCTTGCCGGAGCGATCTCCGATCGAGTTGTGGATGGCGGACAAGGCCAAGTACTTCATGAATGCGACCGACGAAAGCCTGGCCGCGGGGCTGAAAGGCGAAGCCCAAGATCAGTGGAAGAAGCTGCAGACTGAGCTCGACAAGTTCAAGGATCTCCACCCCGGGCAAGTGCCGAAGGGCACCGGCTTAACCGAACTGACGGCGACCCCGATCCCGACCCACGTCCTCTCCGCGGGCGCCTACAACCGGCCCTTGGACGAGGTTCAACCAGGCGTCCTGCAGATCCTGCAGCCGGAACCGGCCAAACTGGACCCGGTAACGTCCGGCGGCACCGGCCGCCGGACGGCGCTGGCCAAATGGCTTACCGCCGAAGACAACCCGCTCACCTCGCGGGTGATGGCCAATCGCATCTGGCACTACCACTTCGGACGGGGCATCGTCGCCAGCCCAAGCGACTTCGGCCGCATGGGCGAACGGCGCACGCATCCCGAGCTACTGGATTGGCTGGCCAAGGAGTTCGTCAGAAACGGCTGGAGTATGAAGCAACTGCACCGGCTGATCATGACGTCGAACACTTACCGCCAATCGTCGAACTACCGGGCGGACGCGGCCGAGAAGGATCCGGAGAACCGGTTGTTGTGGCGCTATCACCGGCATCGGCTGGAATCAGAAGCGGTGCGCGACACGGCCTTATCCGTGGCCGGCGTCCTGAATCCGGCGATGTACGGACCCAGTGTTCGGCCGCCGATGCCGAAGGGCGTGCCTGATAGTGCCTGGAAGACCTCCCCAGATGAAGGCGACCAGCGCCGCCGCAGCATCTACACCTTCATCCGGCGGAACAATCTGTATCCCATGCTCGACGTCTTCGACATGCCGGATACCCACCTTTCCTGTGGCCGCCGTGGCGAAACCACCACCGCGCCGCAAGCCCTGACGTACCTGAACAATGAGCAGACCATCGAGTGGGCGGCCAAGCTTGCCGGTGAGGTGCTGCAGCAGGCCGGCGCCGACCCCTCCAAGCAGGTGGAGTTGGTCTACCGGATGGCCTATTCCCGGCCACCGAACAGCACCGAAAAAGACACCGCCCTCACCTTCTTCCGCCAGCATCAGACGATTCTGGCGGAGCGCGTGAAGTCGGGTGCCAAAGTGTTGACGCCGGAGACCAAGAACAGCGGCGTCAGTACCGAACAAGCGGCGGTGTTGGTCGATTTCTGCCACGCCATTTTCAATTCCAGCGAATTCGTCTATATCAACTAAGAACGGCAATGGACATGACTGAGCAGCACAATGAAGCATGGCGTACGCGGCGGGATTTTCTGCGGCGGACCAGCGGCCTGGGCGGGCTGGCATTGAGTTCCCTTCTGGCGGCGGATGCGCTGCGCGCCGCCCCGTCCAAAGAAGTGAACCCGCTCGCCATGAAGGCGCCGCACCATGCCCCAAAAGCGAAGTCCGTCATCTGGCTGTTTATGGAAGGCGGCCCAAGCCACATCGACACCTTCGACCCGAAGCCGATGCTGGAGAAACTGGCCGGACAACCGCTGCCGGCTTCGTTTGGTAAACCGATTACCGCGATGGGCACGGCCAACAATACCCTGATGCCCTCCAAACGCAAGTGGAAGCAATACGGGCAGAGCGGCACGTGGGTCTCTGATTGGTACAATCACGTCGCGCAACATGCCGACGACTTGGCTGTCGTCCGGTCCTGCTGGGCCGATGGCCTGAACCACGTTGGCTCGGTTTGTCAGATGAACACCGGGTCCATCCTCGGGGGACGGCC
>JBBQQS010000205.1:0-8806 GCA_038215525.1 Bryobacterales bacterium | reverse complement strand
TGGTTCGCTAACATGAACTTCTTCGTGGCCGCTAACAGCGATGCTGGTACCGCTTGTTGCACTAGGGAAAACTCGAGTAACTCCATGCGGCCGGTGGCAAAGCCGGTCATGCCTTCGAGTACGCTCAAGGTTGGGTCATACGCGACGTCGGCCTTGGCCATCCGGACAAAGGTTTCGTCCGGAATCCGCTCTGACATCGAACCGTGCTCAATGCTGTTGGCGCCCACGGTGATCGCGTCGGCCACATCTTGCGCGCTGCCGGTGTGGATGGCGACCGGTAGGCCCTGCGCGTGCGCCTCGGCCGCCATGGCCGCGAGTATCTCTGGCGAAGCCCGGTTGAACGTGTAGCCCGGCTGCCCGGCATCGAAGACGCCTTTGATGCAATCGACACCGGCTTTCTTTAAGTCTCGTACCATGATCCGCGCTTCGTCGGGAGTCTTCGGCAGGCGCACAAACTGGGCTTTGCCGGAGGCCTGCATCGGGCCGGGCATACTCTTGAGTAACTCCGTGGGGTGGCCGCCTTCCGCGGTAAAGATGGGACCGCACGTGGCAAAGTCGGTGCCGGTGTAGAGTAACTGCTCTATCTTCTTCTTCAGGGCGATGGAGGAATCGAGCCAATCGCCGACACTGCGCGTGGCAGTAACTCCGGAATAGAGGTAAGCGGCCAGGGCGCGCTCGCCTTGCTTGGGTTTGGCATAGTCCGCCGGGTTTTCGTAGAAGCCACCCGGCGCGCCGATGTGAATGTGGGCATCGATCAGGCCGGGCAGCAGAGTTTTGCCCGCGCCTTCGACGGGTTCAGCCTGTAAGGTCTTGGGATCCGGCGAATCGCCTTCGAAGATCTGCGCGATCTTGCCTTCGCGAATCAGCACACCGCCGCGCTCAATTACGCGGCCGTCACCCAGAATCAGGCGGGCATCGCGAATCAGGCGGGTGCGGGACCGGGATAACTGACGGTCGATCTGCGTTTGCCGTGCGAGGTTTGTCTTGGCCTGCGTCTGATAAACGCCGATCGCCACGAAGGGCAGTAGCGTCGCCGCCACCCAGAACTTAGCGCTGTTTTTGAGCTTCTCTTCCTTTTCCCATCGGAAGATCTTCAAGCAGATGAAGATCGCCACCACGGTAGTCAGGGCCAGCGCGCCCGCGGCAAACAGGTTCTCGCCGAAGCCTTCGTTGCGGATCAGAATGCCCTGTACTCCGGTGTTGATATGTGTGGCGGGGATAAACTGGGTTACCGTCTGTAGCCAAGTGGGAAACGATTGCGTCGGAAATGTCGCCCCGCTCAGGAACATCATCGGGAAATAGAGTAACTGGGTGAGGATTTGACTCTCGCCCATCGAATTCGCCACCGAAGCAATAATGAGGCCTATCGAGCGAAAGGCGACGACGGCGATGATCACAAATAAGGCTAAGGAGGGCCAATGCTGAGGCGTCGCCATGCCGTAGCCGTACTTGGCTATGACAAAGGTGAGCAGGACACTGGGCAAGTAACTCACCAAACCGACCACCAAGGAGGCGACTAAGATCGGGAGTGGAGAAATCGGTGCGACTTTGAAACGGCGCAGGATATTCGCTTCCCGCTCAATCACCATGCGGATGCCGCCGCCGAAAAGGCCATTGCCCAGTATCCCGATCACTAGGATCATGGCGAATACCATATTGATTATCCCGCCCCGCTCAGCCTGAAAAACCGTGGCAAAGACGAAGAAGAAAATCAGCGGGAAGACGTAGTTAAAGAAAATGACGGACTTCTCACGCAGCGTCAGCCGCAAATTCATCCGGATATAAGCTAAGTAAGGGGCCATGGGAATGTTGTCCTGTTAGTCGCGTAGACTCTTGCCGGTCAATTCGAGGAAAGCGTCTTCGAGCGTCGGCCGTTTCAGTTGCACGTCGACTAACTCGACGCCCTGCGCGTCGATCCATTTGACGAGTTCCACCAACGCGGGAGCCGGCCGCGCCGCGAGCACCGTCAAGGACCGTCCATCGGCCCCCGCCACCAATTTCTCAGCCATGAACTTTGCCGCCTCTGGTAAGGCCGGCAAGGGCTCGGCGGTGATGATCTCGATCTTCGATAGCCCCAGCGTCCGGGCCTGAATTTCGCGCGGCGTCCCGTGGGCGACAATTTTCCCCTCGTCGACGATCGCCACCCGGTCGCAAAGCCGCTCGGCCTCTTCGATGTAGTGAGTGGTCAAAATGATCGACCGCTGGTCGCCCCGCAGTTGCTGGATTAAGGCATGAATCTCGAGGCGCACCTGCGGGTCAAGCCCGGTGGTTGGTTCATCGAAAAAGACCACCGCCGGGTCATTGATCAGCGCCAGGGCAATGGCCAAGCGCTGTTTCTGGCCTCCGGAGAGGGTACTGTAGAAGCTCTTCGCCTTGTCTTCAAGCTGCAGGCGCTTGAGGATGACGGCCGGGTCCGCGGTGCGGGAATAGAACGAGCCGAAGAGCTCCAGGGCCTCGCAGACCATCATCTTGTCGGGCAGATTGGTGAGTTGCAGGCAGACGCCGATGCGGTCCTTTAAGGCCTTCGTGTCGGCCGCCGGATCGAGACCCAGGACCTTCACGTCGCCGGCCGTCCGGGGTCTAAGCCCCTCGAGAATCTCTACCGTACTGGTCTTCCCGGCGCCGTTTGGGCCTAATAAACCAAAGACTTCGCCGGGGTAGACCTCGAAATCGATCCCGCGCACCGCTTGGAACGTGCCGTAGGACTTTTCGAGTCCCTTCACCGTAATCACCGGAGTGGACATACCCGAGAGTCTCGCACAATCTCGAGGTAGGCCCCCCCAAAACCGGTTGGCGTTGTCCCCTGCCGACAGGATAGGAAAGTAAGTCCAGAACCGCCAAGCTGACAGGGTGACCTCCCTGAAGAGGTGCAAAAAACCCAGGAGTTGTACCGATGCCTAGCACTTTGAAGTCCGACATTATCGCGGGTTTTCTCGTTTTCCTGATCGCACTCCCGCTCTGCCTTGGCATTTCGTTGGCGAGCGGCGTGCCGCCCACGGCCGGCCTGATTACGGCGATCGTCGGCGGGATGGTGGTCTCCTTTCTGGGCAGCGCGAGGCTGACGATTAAGGGGCCGGCCGCGGGCCTGATCGTGATCGCGATCGGTTGTGTGACCGAACTGGGTGCCGGGGACAACCTGGCGGGCTACCATCGCCTGCTGGCGGTGGGGATGGTGGCCGGGGCGATTCAAGTGATTCTGGCACTTACCAAAAGCGGCGTGATCGGCGACATGATGCCGTCGTCGGTGGTGCACGGCATGCTGGCGGCGATTGGCGTCATTATCATCTCGAAGCAGACGCACGTCGCGCTCGGCGTGGTGCCGCTCGCGAAAGAGCCGCTGCATCTGTTGGCCGAAATTCCGCATAGCCTGATGAACATGAACCCGGAGATCTTCTTCATCGGGCTGGTCTCGCTGCTGATTCTGTTTGGATTACCCCTGCTCAAGAATCAATATCTGAAGATGATTCCGGGGCCGATGGTGGTGCTGGCGGTGGCGATTCCGCTGGGCATGTACTTCGATATTTCCCACGAACACAACTACGTGTTGGCGCAGCATAGCTTCCACTTGGGGCCGAATTTCCTGATCAAGCTGCCGGCCTCCTTGATCAGCGCCCTGGCCTTCCCGGACTTCTCGATGATCTTCAGTGCGCCATCGCTTAAGTACATCGTGATGTTCTCGCTGGTGGGCATGATTGAGAGCCTGCTAAGCGTGACGGCGGTGGATTCGCTGGACCCGGAACGCCGCGCGAGCGATCTGAACAAAGACCTGTTAGCCGTGGGCCTGGGCAACATGGCTGCCGCCGCGCTGGGCGGTTTGCCGATGATCTCCGAGATTGTCCGCAGCAAGGCGAATATCGACAACGGGGCCAAGTCGAGCTGGGCGAACTTCTTCCACGGGACGTTCCTGCTGCTTTCCATCGCGCTGATTCCGACGTTGCTGCAGCAGATTCCGCTCGCGGCGCTGGCCGCGATGCTGATCTTCACCGGCTTCCGTCTCGCTTCGCCGAACGAGTTTCTGCACACGTACCACATCGGCAAAGAGCAGTTGTTCCTCTTCGTCACCACGATGCTGGTGACTTTGGCGACGGATCTGTTAATTGGCGTAGGCGTCGGCTTGGTGCTGAA
Organism: Bryobacterales bacterium; assembly: GCA_038215525.1. GTDB lineage: Bacteria > Acidobacteriota > Terriglobia > Bryobacterales > Bryobacteraceae > JALHNI01. The sequence continues at coordinate 4,681 of JBBQQS010000205.1, read as the reverse complement.
GCTGATGATCCACGTGAAGAACGGCGCTAGTCTCCGCAGCCTCTTCAAGGCCGTGGTGTTAGAAGAACGTAACGGCGACGAGGTGGTTCTGCACGTGCATGATTCGGCGATTTTCTCGAACTACCTGGGCCTGAAGAATCGGCTGATGAGCTTCGACAGCAGCGTGCGGAAAGTGGTGATCGACTTCGATAACGCCTGGGTGGTGGACCATACGGTGCTCGCCAAGCTTGAGACGCTCAACAAGATGTGGACCGATCGTGAACTGGTGCTGACGGGCCTCGACGACCATACGCCGCTCTCGCATCACCAACATGCCGTGCGGGTGAAGCCGCGGATGGTTGCGGCCGGAGCTCAGGCCGGATGAAGCACGATCGGCGCGAGCATCTCGAGCACGTCGTGGGGCACTTGGCGCATTATCTGCCGGCGCAGGGTCCGATTGGCGTCTTTATCCATCACAATACGCTGCACGCCTTTGAGCACTTGACGTTTGAAGAGGGGGTGGTGGAGGCGGCGAAGGTGTATGGCACCGAGCCTTACATGAGCGAAGCGGCCTACCGGCGGGACTTGGAGCGCGGGCGCATCCAGGTACGGGACCTCGACCTGGTGCTGTCCGAAGAGCCGAATGCGCCGATTATCGAAGCCGTCGACCGGCGCACTTTGCGCAAGGCGATGCTGATGCCCGGCGTGCGCGAGTTTGAGCCCGAGACCGTGGCTTGGCACTTGGCCGAAGGCGACCTGGCGGGTTCTTTACGGCTGCTACCGGCGCGAAATCTCTTCGAGATCTGCCAGCGGCGTGCGGCCGATGTGGCGACCGTCAATGAGCCCATGACGAATCGCCCGGTCGACAACGTGGTGCATCCGCTGTTGATTCGCCTGTGCGCCAACTATCTCGACCAAGGCGTGGCCTATTGGCCGATGCCGGAGCGCGAGTTGGGCTTTCTGGGCGCGGTGCGGCGGTTGACGGCGCAGCCTCTGTTCCTGGCTCCGGCTGGCTTGGTCGGCTTGGGCGAACGGTTCCGGCAGCAAGCGGCACTCGATGCGGTCGATGTCGTGCTAGCGCAGCTGACGGCGCTCGAGGTGGATGACTTTGAGGAGTTCTTGCGCGGCGAACTGCTCGCGCTAGGCGGTTGGGCGGGCTTGTTCTATCGCTTGCAGGAAGAGCCGGAGTTGGCGCCTTATCTGCACCTACCGGTTTCGCTGATGGACTATCTGGCAGTGCGGCTGACGCTGGCGGCGTCAGCGACGCCCGAAGCGATCGCGCCCGCGGTAAGGCCGACTGCGGAGGCCCTCCGATTGGCGCGCGTGGCGACGCTGTTCGATGCGCTGGCGGCTTTGAATTTGTCCGCCGAGCGGGTCGGTAAATTGCCCGACGCGGAGTTTCGCTTATTGGAACGTGAAGTGGCGGCCTGCCATTCGCTCGAGCGGCGGCGGCTGTTTCATCTGTCTTACGAGCGGCGGCACGAGATCGGCATTTTGTCGCCCCTCGGGCGGCATCGGCAGGACAGTTTGCGTTTGCCGCCGGCGGTGGAGGAGCGACCGACGGCGCAGGTGTTCTTTTGTATCGATGAACGCGAGGAGTCCACGCGACGGCACTTGGAAGAGGTGGCGCCGATGGTGCGGACCTTTGGCGCGGCCGGGTTCTTCGGCGTGGCGATGCACTTCACCGGCAGCGATGACGCCCACGGCGCGCCGTTGTGCCCGGTGGTGATGAAGCCGGCGCACGCTGTTGGGGAAGAGGCGCATCCGGACGACGAACATTTGCTGGGCTTGCGCAAGTGGCGACGCCGGATGTGGTCAGGCGTGGCGCATCATTCGTATGTGGCTTCGCGGTCTTTGGTGCGCGGTTGGGTGAGTACGGCGGTGCTGGGGACGATTTCGCTTTTTCCTTTGATTACCCGGGTGTTGGCGCCGCGCACGGCGGGACGTTTGCGCGCCAAATTGAACGAGGCCTTCTTTCCGGAGCCGCGCACGGCGCTCGCTTTTGAACGGCAGGAGCGAGTGGCCGGCGACGCGCACCATGAACTGGACCTGGGCTTTACGGTGCAGGAAAAGATCGACCGCGTGGGCGGCGTGCTGCGCGGTGCGGGCTTGGTGCGAAACTTCGCGCGGATGGTGGTGGTGCTGGGGCATGGTTCCACTTCGCTGAACAATCCGCACGAATCGGCGCATGATTGCGGTGCGTGTGGCGGGCGGCGCGGCGGGCCGAACGGGCGTCTTTTTGCGGCGATGGCGAATCTCCCGGGGGTGCGCGCTGGCTTGCGCGAGCAAGTGAGCCTCGACATTCCGGAGGATACCTGGTTTTTGGGTGGCTATCACGATACCTGCAACGATGTGGTCGACATCTATGACCTCGACATGTTGCCGGTTACCCACCAAGGCGACTACCAGCAGGTCCGCGGGCAGTTGGACCGCGCCCGCGCACTTGACGCGCACGAGCGGTCGCGGCGATTTGAGGCCTTTGGCGAATCGACCGATGCGGACTTAGCTTTGGTGCATGTGGAAGAACGGGCCGAGCATTTGGCGCAGCCGCGGCCCGAATATGGCCATTGTACGAATGCCGTTTGTTACGTCGGCCGGCGGGATTCGGTTCGGGGGTTATTCCTGGACCGGCGGGCGTTTTTAGTTTCTTATGACGCCACGGTCGATCCGGACGATACTTTTCTCAAGCGCCAGTTAGGGGCGGTGATTCTGGTTTGCAGCGGCATTAGCCTTGAATATTATTTTTCGTTTGTGGATAACGAAGGCTACGGCTGCGGCACTAAATTACCGCACAATGTTACGGGCTTAGTGGGCGTGATGAACGGCCAATCGAGCGACTTGCGCACGGGCTTGCCGTGGCAGATGGTGGAGATCCATGAGCCGGTACGGATTCTGTTTGTTATCGAAACGACGGCCGAGCGTTTGGAAGCGACCTTGATGTCAAATGCCTATAACGCGAATCTGGCGAAGAATCGCTGGATTCGCTTAGCTACGCTGGATCCCGAGACCGGGAAGATGCACGTTCGGCGTAACCATGAATATGTTCCCTATGAGCCGGAGCCCACGCCGCTGCCGGTAGCCGCCTCGTCGCGTGAATGGTATCAGGGCAAGCTGGAGCACTTGCCGATCGCCCGCATTGAACGAGTAAGCGCAGGGAAAATATAACGCATGGAACTTACCCAGATACTGTTGTGCGCACTGGTAGCGGCACCGGGCTTGGCCTTTCTGGGCTTGGCGCTCGGATGGCTGTTGGGAGCTGAGCCGAAAGAGCGGGGCATTGCGGTGGTAACCAGGGTCGCGCTGGGGGCGAGCCTGGGGTGCTTTGCGGCGTTGGCTGTCCTAATGCTGCGCGCGGGCCAGGCGAGCGTGACGGTGCCGTTGGGCGATTGGTTTCGGGCGTACGAGTATAGCTTTCCGCTGGTTTTGCTGGCGGATGGCCTTAGCTTGCCGCTGATTGGCTTGACGATTCTTCTCACTTCGCTGATCGCGGCGTTTTCGGTGACTTACATGCACCGGGAAGCTGGTTTTTTGCGCTTCTACTTACAACTGAACTTATTTGCCTTTGGGGCACTGCTAGTTCTGTCGGCCGGATCGTTCGACTTGGTGATCGGCGGCTGGGAGTTAGTAGGCATTTCGTCGGTGTTGTTGATTGCGTTCTTTGAACAGCGCACGGGCCCGGTGCGGAATGCGATCCGGGTGTTTGCCACGTATCGCACCGCCGATGTGGGCTTATTGGTGGGCGTGTTTCTGATGCACCATTGGGCCGGAACCACCACTTACTCGGAGTTATTCGGGAATCCGAAGATGACCGGCGCGCCGGCGTTGGCGGTGGGCCTGTTGTTGTGGATGGCGGCGAGCGGGAAGTCGGCGCAATTGCCGTTTTCGGGGTGGCTGCCGCGAGCGATGGAAGGTCCCACACCTTCGAGCGCGATCTTCTACGGAGCGATTTCAGTGCACCTGGGCGCTTATTTGCTCTTACGGGCTGCGCCGATTCTGGCCATGGCGCCGGTGGCGGCGGGGGTGGTGATTGCGGTGGGCGCGCTGACGGCCGCCTACGGCACCATTACGGGCCGCGCTTGTTCGGATGCTAAAACCAGTTTGGCCTTTGCGGCGTTGTCGCAGTTGGGGTTGATCTTTGTGGAGATCGGCTTAGGCTGGACGACGCTGGCTTTGTTCCACATTCTGGGCCATGCGACGGTGCGGACGTTGCAGTTCCTGCGTGCGCCGTCGATGCTGCACGACTATCATCAGCTGCATTCGGCCGCGGGTGGGCCGCTCGAGAAGACCGGGGAGCATTACGATACTTGGCTGCCGCTGGCCTGGCGCTTGTGGCTGTACCGCTTTGCCATGGATCGCGGGCATTTGGATAGCGCGATTGCCCGTGGCTTCGGCGGCCCGCTGCATGCCGTCTCAAGTTGGTTAGGTCACCCGAGTTTCGGCACGGCCCAGATGCCGCGGGCCAAGGCCACAAACTACACATTTAGCTGATCCCTCATTACCATTTGATGATGCCCAATATAGCTCAACATTACCCTTATGCTCTTTTCCCATAACCGTTTTATGAGGAAACACTCTTTGTAACCTCATTCCAATTTCCAACTTTTTATCAATAACCACCACTACTTCCGGAAATTTGATTTCTTGAAATATTGTCTTATACTTATTTACTTCCTCTCTATTGTTAAACATACCCGATTATACC
>JBBQQS010000204.1:0-8817 GCA_038215525.1 Bryobacterales bacterium | reverse complement strand
AAGCCACGGATGCCATGCTCGCCGCCGGCGACACCAACGACGATCTTGTCCTTCACGACGAGGGGCGAGACGGTGATGCTATAGCCTTCCATCGTGTCGGCGACCTGGGTCTCCCAAAGGGGACGTCCGGTGCGGGCATCCAAAGCGACCAGTGCCGCATCGAGCGTGCCGAAGAAGACGCGATTGCCCAGCACCGCCACACCGCGGTTGAAGCGATTGCTCTCAAAGGTATTCAGCTTCTTCTGCGGCCGCTGGTACTTCCAGATCTGGAGGCCGGTGCGAGCGTCCAAGGCAAATACCTGCCCGGGCATACCGGCGGTGTACATGATGCCGTCGATGACGAGGGGCGTGGATTGCAGCACCGAGTCACCGGGCATCTGCACCGCCCAGCGGCTTTGCAGTTGCTTGACGTTGGTGGCGTTCACTTGGTCGAGCCCGGTGAAGTGCTTGCCGGAGTAGTCGCCCCAATAGGTGAGCCAATTCTGGGGCTCAGCGGCGGCGTTGCGGATGCGCTCATAGGTGAGTCCGCCAGGGACGGCGGGGGCTTGGACGGTTTGGGTGAGATCGCGCTCGGTAAGCGTCTTTAAGTAGGCGACGATGTTCTGGCGGTCAGTGCCGGAAAGGCTGGTGGCGAAGCTGGGCATCAGCGAGTTGGGCTCGTCGCGGCGCTCGGTGATACTCGCCTTGTCGAGCAGGTGGAGCTTGCCGGCAAGGTCACTGAGTTGGAGCGAGTAAGTGTCCTCGTTGCGCTTAACGCCGCGGACTTTGCGCCCGTCCTTCAGGGTAACGTTGACGACGCCGATACCGGCCCGTCGACTCCGTCGTTGGCCGGGCACCGCGACTATCGTGTTGGGGTCCATCAGCTTGCTGAGGAGCGCATCGGCGGGGGTGGCGGCGGCTGCGGAGAGGTCGGGCCCGACGATGCCGCCGCGGCCGTTTACCTCGTGGCAGCGGGCACAGCCGGCGGTGCCGAAGAAGAGCTTACTGCCGGCCGCGGCGTCACCTGCGACGGTCTCATTGCTCTTAACGCCAGAAGCGTTCAGGCTGCGCAGGTAGCTGACGAGCTGCCAGCCTTGGTCAATCGTGAGGCCGGGAAAGGGAGGCATCTGAGTGCCGGCGATGCCATTCCGAATCGAGAGGAAGATTTCGCCATCCTTCGTGCCATGGCGGAAGACGCCGGTGGATAACGCCGGACCGCGGGCGCTACCGGCCGCATTGCCACCGTGACACGCCTGGCAAGCTTGGCCGAAGAGCTTCTGCCCCGCTTCCACCGCATCGGGTTTGCCGGCCAGCGGATTCTTCTCGTTCTGCGGCGTGTGTTCCTGGCCGAACAAAAGGGTGGTCACAATGAAAGGGAGGTAACGAAGCATCTTTCATGATTATGGAACGTTTGGCGGCCTGGGCGATGCAGAGCGCCGGACCCTATCTCGAAAAAGAACTGGCACCGGCGAAGGAGCGCTGGATTTCACCATTGCGAGGGAAGGTGCTGGAACTGGGGCCGGGGCTGGGGACGAATCTGCCGTATCTCGCGCAAGCTGACTGGACGGGTCTGGAGCCGAATTCTGCAATGCGCGCCGCTTTATTGGCGAAAAGTGTGCCCGGTCCGGTGTTGGACGCCCAGGCGGAGCGGATTCCCCTGTCCGATTCGAGCTTTGACGCCGTGGTCTGCACACTGGTGCTTTGCTCCGTCCGAGATCCGGCCCGAGTGCTGGCTGAGGTCCGGAGGGTGTTGAAACCAAAAGGAGTTTTTGGCTTTCTCGAACACGTGGCGTCTGCTACCGGGGGCCGGCGAGCGGTGCAGCATTTGTTGCGGCCAGCGTGCGGGTTGATCGGCTGCCATCCGGTGCGGCCGACGGGTGAGTTGATTGCCCGGGCGGGGTTCGCCGAGGTAGTGCAGGAGCCCTATCCCATGCGGGGAATGGCTTTATTACCGCATATCGTGGGAAGGGCAAGCCAAAGTATCTGCTAGCCTGATACATTAAAGATTCGTTTTTCATATGGCAACCAAAACCCCAATTACAGTCGCCCACGGCGACGGCATCGGTCCGGAGATCATGGCCGCGACCCTCCATATTCTCGAGTCCGCCGGGGCTCAACTGGATATCGAAACCATCGAAATCGGTGAGAAGGTCTACCTCAGCGGCAACAGTTCCGGGATCGCGCAGAGCTCCATCGACAGCCTGCGCCGCACGAAGGTCTTCCTGAAGGCGCCGATCACCACGCCCCAAGGCGGCGGCTTCAAGAGCTTGAACGTTACCACGCGGAAGATGCTGGGCCTTTACGCCAATATCCGCCCGTGCGTCTCCTATCACCCGTTTGTCGACACTAAGCACCCGATTATGGACGTGGTGATTGTGCGTGAGAACGAGGAAGACCTCTACGCGGGTATCGAGTATCAGCTCTCCGCCGACGTAACGCAGAGCCTGAAGCTGATCACGCGCCGCGGCACAGAGCGCATTGTGCGCTATGCCTTTGAGTACGCCAAGGCAAACGGCCGAAAGAAGGTGACCTGCTTCACCAAAGACAACATCATGAAGATCACCGATGGATTGTTCCATAAGGTGTTCGATGAGTTGGGCGCGCAGTATCCGGAGATCGAGAAAGAGCACTGGATTGTGGATATCGGCGCGGCGAAGCTGGCCGATACGCCGGAAATCTTTGACGTGATCGTGATGCCGAACCTCTATGGCGACTTCCTGTCCGTCGTGGCGGCGCAGATCGCGGGTTCGGTAGGCTTGGCTGGTTCGTCAAACGTCGGCATGCAATATGCGATGTTCGAAGCCATCCATGGCTCCGCGCCGCGCCGCGCGGGGCAGAACCTGGCCAATCCTTCGGGGCTGTTGCTGGGCGGGGTGATGATGCTGGCCCATATCGGACAGCCGGAGATTGCCGCGCGCGTGCACAATGCGTGGCTGAAGACGCTAGAGGACGGCATCCACACCTACGACATCTTCCAGGAAGGCGTTTCGAAGACCAAAGTCGGTACGAAGGAATTCGCGCAGACGGTTGTCGATCGCTTAGGCAAAATGCCAGAGAAGCTGAAGGCCGTCGAATACAAGGCGCTACCGAAGCTCGCCGAGCCGCCCTATCCGCATTACGACAAGATCGAGCAGTCGGGTATCGATATCTTCGTGAACTTCGAAGGCGACTCCCAGGTGCTGGGGGAAAAGATCGAAGCGCTCGGTACCGACAAGCTGAAGCTGCTGTTCATCTCGAATCGTGGCACGAAGGTATATCCCACGGGCGGCGCGGACGTCGTAAAAGCGGACCAGTGGCGTTGCCGCTTCGAAGGCGACCGGACGCTAATCACGCCGCACGACATCCTGGCTCTGTACACCAGTTTCGTCAACGGCGGCTTCAACATTATCAAAAGCGAAGGCTTGTTCTACTACGACGGCGAACGCGGATACTCGCTCGGCCAGGGGCAGTAAGCCCGTGCCGAATCCGCTCGTTGCCGTAATTATGGGCAGCAAGTCGGATTGGGAGACGATGCGCCACGCTGACGAGATTCTCACTCGTTTCGGCGTAGAGCATGAGTGCGGCATTGTCTCCGCGCACCGCACGCCGGACTTCATGGCGCAATACGCCAAAGAGGCTTCTGGACGTGGGATTCAAGTGATCATCGCCGGCGCCGGCGGGGCGGCCCATTTGCCCGGCATGGTGGCCGCGCATACCATTCTGCCGGTGCTCGGCGTTCCGGTGGAAAGCCATGCGCTTAAGGGGCAGGACTCGCTGCTTTCGATCGTGCAGATGCCGGGGGGGATTCCCGTGGGTACGATGGCGATCGGCCGCGCAGGCGCGACGAATGCGGGCTTGTTGGCCGTGGCGATCCTGGCGATCCACGATGAGTCCTTGGCGGTGAAGCTGACCGCGTTTCGCGAAGAGCAGACCCAAACCGTGCTCAACTCCACGCTGCCGTGATCATCAATCCGGGCCGAACACTAGGGATTCTCGGCTCCGGCCAGCTGGGCAGGATGCTGGCCATCGCAGCGCGCGAGATGGGCTATCGCGTCCATGTTTACTCGTCGGAAGTCCACTCGCCCGCGGGTGCGGTGGCCGACCAGGAATTTGTCGGTTCCTACGACGATGCGGACTTAGTAACTGCTTTCGCGCGCACGGTGGACGTTCTTACTTTTGAGTTCGAGAATGTCGATGCTGCTTGCGCAGCGGCCGCCGAAGCCGTTACCATTGTGCGGCCTGCCGGGCGGGTGTTGCACATTACCCAAAACCGAATTCGCGAGAAAACCTTTCTGCGGGACGCGGGTATTCCGGTGACGCCGTTCCGTCCCGTTTCTTCGCTCTCTGACTTAGCCGGATTTCCATATCCGGCCGTGCTGAAGACCGCGGCCTTCGGTTACGACGGCAAAGGCCAGCAAAAGGTGACCTCGGAGGCGCACGCCCGCGAAGCCTTTCTGGCATTGCCGGCGCAGCCGCTGATAATCGAAGAGTTCATACCTTTCCGGCGCGAGGTCTCGGTGGTGGCGGGGCGAAACGAAGGCGGCGAATTCTTCCATTTCGGCGTGATTGAGAATGCGCATGCCAATCACATTCTCGACGTCTCGCGCGGCCCGGTGGCGATGGACGGGGCGCCGGTGGAAATCGCGCGGCGGGTGTTTGAAGCTTTGGATGCCGTCGGTGTGATGTGTGTCGAATTCTTCGAGACCGTTGCGGGGGAGTTTCTCGTAAACGAAATTGCCCCGCGGACGCATAACTCGGGACACCTCACGATTGAAGCCTGTAATATTAGTCAATTTGAGTTACAACTGAGAATGGTGTGCGGCCTCCCTGCCCCGCGGCCGGAGTATCTGCTGGGCGCGGGCGCGATGGCCAACTTACTGGGCGACCAATGGCAGCCGGGAGAACCCCACTGGTCCGCGGCGCTCGCCACCGGCGCCAAGCTGCACCTCTACGGCAAACACGAGCCGCGGCCGGGGCGGAAGATGGGCCACCTGACCGCGATTGGGCAGACCCCCGATGAGGCAGCGGCGATCGTCGTAGAAGCCCGACGCCGACTTACCGTTTAGGGACGCTACGTCCGTTCTGCTTGTATTGCTCAAGTAAGCCACGCATGGCCTTCACGCGGTCAGGATATTGGGCATAGAGGTTCTTGGTTTCGCCGAGATCCTCCTTCAAATGAAACAATTCGGCGGGCTGGCCATGCGCCGTAATGCCGTGCTTTTCCCGCCACCAGGTGGGCTCCGCCGCCCCGTGGGCGCTCTTCTCGCTTTCGATCAATACCCAATCACCTTGACGCAAGCCGTACTCGTTATTCATGCTGTGATGCACGGTAGCCTCGCGCAAAGGCTGATCGCCGCGCCGCTTCCCGAAGAGAACGGAACCGATGTCGTAACTATCCTCGGCGGCATCGTTCGGCAACTTATGACCAACAATCGCTGCCACGGTCGCCATCAGATCGGTTAGACAAATCACTTCTTTCTCCGTCTTACCCGCCGGCACCCGACCTGGCCCCCACGCTATAAACGGCACCCGGTGGCCGCCCTCCCACAACATGCGTTTCGCGCCCCGCAACTCACCCATACTCGAATGCCCAAACTCCTGAAGTACCGGATAAGTTAAGTTCTCGGGGCCATTGTCACTGGTAAAGATGACGATGGTGTCATTCGCCGCCGCAGACTTCCGGATCGCCTCCATCACCTGCCCAACTGACCAATCCACTTGCTGCACAAAATCGCCATACTTCCCTGCCTTACTCTTCCCGACAAACTCATCATCCGGAGCAATCGGTGTATGGGGGCCGGTGAGTGGCAAATACAGGAAATACGGAGTCGCGGCATGCTCCTGTACAAACCGTACCGCTCGCCGAGTTACTTCCGGAAGCACTCCTTCGAGCCGCCACCCGGGCGTCATCGGCCCCGGCCAGCCAAACATCTGCACCGGCTTCATCTCGGTTGGCTTACTCAGTAACCGGTCATTCTGAATAAACGCGTAGGGAGGAAAGTTCGGCAGGTCGACGCCAAAGTAAGTGTCGAAGCCGCGGGTGATCGGTCCTTCCGCAACAGGCCGGTCAAACAGTATCTTCTTGGCAAACTCATTCCGAATCTCGCGCTGTGGATCGCCGATACGTACTTGCGAATTTACTTTGGAGCCATCGGTGGTCGCCCAGTCCCAACCCAAGTGCCACTTGCCGATACAGCCCGTCCGGTAGCCGTAGCCCTTCAGCATCCCTGGCATCGTTAAACGGTCCCTCGCGATCAACGGCTTGTCGTAAGGCCATAGCACCTGGGTCTTCAACTCCGTACGCCATGGGTAGCGGCCAGTCAGCAAACCATATCGCGTCGGCGAACAGACACCGCACGGGGTATGCGCATCAAGGAACCGCAACCCTTCGCGGGCCAGTTGGTCCAGGTAAGGCGTCGCGATCCTGGACGATGAGTTGTAACAAGCCACGTCACCGTAGCCGAGGTCATCGGCGAGGATGATCACGACGTTCGGTCGATTTCGGGCCCGCCTTTGAGCGTTGGCGACTCCGGCGGCAGCGGCGTTCAGAAAACTACGGCGAGCGAGGTTCATGGCTGACGAGATTCTATCGCGACTAGAAACCGTACAGGCGGGCCGGATTATCGACCAGAATCTTCTGCCTCACTATCGAATCTGGCACCCAGAGGGGCAATTGATTCAGCACTTCGCCATCGTCGACTTGCTTGAGCGGAGATACTTCCGTGGCGGGCCGGCCGGACGCCGAATTCGGATGGGGCCAATCCGTGCCCCATAAGACGCGCTCCGGATTGGCGGCAATTACTGCTTTCGCCAAGACAGCGGCACCGGAAAAGGGCAAGCCTATATTGGGGCCAGAGATGGATATCTTGACATAGGCTTTGCCGGCCCGGACCAAGTCGACTAAATCGGCGAATCCGACTTGGTCAATTCCGGCCGCGAGGCTGGCGCCCCCGAAATGGTCGAAAACGATTGGAACGGGCGAAGAGAGTACTAAGTCTTTGATACTGGTAATTGTTTTCAGCCCCGCAAACATCTGAATATGCCAGCCACGCGACTTCAATCGTTGCGCCGCAGCCTCAAATCGAGCCCTCGGTGGTTGAGCGCTTTGGGGGCCGTTGTTCAGGTTCAACCGGATGCCCCGCATTCCCGCGCGCTGCATGGCATCGAGGTCCTTCTCGGTGGTGCGCTCATCGATCACGGCGACACCCCGGGCGTTCTTGCCGCGGGCTTTAATTCCCGCTAGGGTGGAGGAGTTATCCGTGCCGTAAATACTCGGATTGACAATGACGACTCGCTCCACATGCAGGGCCCGGTGCAGGGCGGTCATTTCGTCTGCGGAGGCTTGTTCCGGAGTGTAGCTTCGCCCGGCAAATAGGGGGAAATCGCCAAAGATATGGGTGTGGCAATCGCAAGCGTGGGCGGGAACAGAGAAGTTCACCGCGGTCTTGGGTTGGGATGCCTTGGCAAATAGCTCGGGGTTGGTCACGGTGGCTCCGATGATCGCGGCTCGTCTGGTCATTACTAACTTCTCCTCAGAATTACGTATCGCACGTCGGCCACTTGCTGGCCCGTTATCTCGGTGGCTTGTAACGTCAGCGTTCCCTGACCTTTCTCTAACTTTACGGAGCCAAGGCGTAGTGGCTTGAAGGCCTTGACAAAGGACTCCTGTCCTCGGTCGACTCGATCGTCCTTGGCTCCTTCGAGGGGCGGATCATGCGCGACGTTGATTTTCCCGATCAACTTACTGGCGCCCAGCGTCAATTCTACCGTCGAGCCGATATCGGCGGTAGGGCAGGTGTAATATAGCTCCGCAGTGTAAGTGCCCGCCTTTAGCACCTCTACATCCCAAGTCATGCGGTCTTCTTTGGACGTCCAATGGGTGAAAAAGGAGCAGTTCGGAGCCTTGGCGCTCCTGGCAATGCCTCCCTCCCCTTTACCATCGCGGGCGGGTAACCAGGTTGTGGCGGAGAAGCCGACTGGATAGGGCCGCTCATCGGGACCGACAAACGGAAAGACGTCGCGTTTGAAGTCAGCCACAGCGGCCAAGAGACGCTTGGTCTCGGCCGGTTCAGCAGCCGAGATATCGAGGGTCTGGCCGGGGTCCAATACCATGTCGAACAACTTGCCCGCAGCGTCCAGCCGATATCGCTGAGTGCGGACACTTACTTGGCGATTCTGCTGCGAGAAAATCAAGCGATCCGTCCATTCGGCATTCTTCGTAGTAAGTAAGGCCTTCAGGCTGCGGCCATCGAATGGCTTGGGCGGCTGCACGGTAATCGCGGCGAGGTCCGCGAGGGTGGGAAATAAGTCAAGGGCGCCCGCGATCTGACTTACTTTCGCCCCGGGCGAAATCTTGCCTGGCCAGCGCATCAGGCAAGGCACGCGGACGCCGCCCTCGTCGGTAGAACCCTTGCGACCTTTCATGCCCCCGTTCCAACGCCAACTATTGGGACCGTTGTCGCTGATGTAGATAACGATCGTCTCTTGCTCCAGACGTAGTTTATTTACTTCACCCAGCAGGCGACCGACATTCCAATCGACGTTCTCGCACATCGCCAAAGCGGCACGGGTGAAAGGTAAGTCCTCTTGGGCGGGGTCCTTGGCTCGCATCTCGAGCTTCGCGTCCTTGAACTTGTCATAGAATCGATCCGGCACTTGCATGGGTGAATGCGGACTATTGAAGGGCACATAGCAAAAGAAAGGCCGCGCTTGGTGCTTGGCCATAAATTCGCGGGCATGGTCGGTAAGGTCGTCGATAATATAGCCGTTGCCGCGAACCATTTCCCCGTTGTGGTCTAACTCAGGAGTGAAGTACTGCCCCCAGTGCCCAGAGGTGAAGCCGTAGAACTCATCGAAGCC
>JBBQQS010000203.1:0-8827 GCA_038215525.1 Bryobacterales bacterium | reverse complement strand
AGGAAAGTCACCTGATCGACCACACCACGGTCCTGCGCCCGTTGCCGCAACTCACCTTCCAGTTCCCCCTCGCCCGAAAGCACGAGCCGCACTTTCGGATGCTCAGCCAAAATACGCGGCAGCGCGTCAATCATGTACTCGAAGCCTTTTTGCGTGGCCAGACGGCCGACGCTCCCCAAGATAATCTCATCCGGCGCCAAACCCAGATCATGACGCGCCGCGACACGGTCGACACCCAGGAAGCGCTCGACGGCGATCCCATTCAAAATCGTGCGAATCCGCTCACCCTTTTCAATGCCCAACTGCATCGCGATCTGCCGGTGCTCCTCGCCCACCGTGATCATGAGATCCTCACAGGCGGCGCCGAGTTTCTCGAACGCGACATAAACCTTCTTGATGAGCGCGGGCGTGAACTGATGAAAGCCAAAGCCGTGGACGTAATGCACAATATTCGGCACTCCGGCCAGCCGCGCAGCGATCCGTCCCAACATGCCGCCTTTCGACGTGTGAGTAGCCACTAAGTCGAATTTCTCGCGACGGCAAAGCCGCAATAAGTGCCACAGCGGCACTATATCTAACGGCGAAAGAGCCCGCTTCCAACCCGGAATCGCCACGGGAATCGCACCCGCATCGCGGAAATGCTGTTGCGTCTCCGGGTCCAACGCCACCACCCAAACCTTATCGCCCCGCGCAATCATCGCCTTCACGATCGAGAGCACCACGACACTGCCGCCGCCCCAGGCGCCGCCGGCCAGCACTTGCAGCGCCTTCATGCCACTTCCTCCTGGCTAGCCGCCTCGCTTTCGGGCGCCCCCGACGTTACACTCTCCAGCGACACCAAACCCTTGGCTACCCGCGCCGAAGAGATCACCGCCTGCACTCGTTCCAACCGCTGGTCACGCGGAAAGCAACGCCGCACCATCTTCAGGCCGAAACTCGCGAGTCCACTGGTGAGTAACCCGGAAGCCGTCGGATGTAACTCGCACACCATGTTTTGGGACAAGCACTCAAAACCCATTCGTAACTTGAAGTCGTGCAAACCCGCCGTATTTACTAACGACTTCAGCCCATAACTCATCCCTACGATTTCCGGTTTGCTCAGTGCCGCTTCCGTAAGCGTAAAAGCCAAGGCATGATTCGGGTAATGCTCCAATAAGTCCACGCGCGACATTTGATGAAGAATATGAAACCAACCGTCTTCCTCGTAAGTCACCGCGTAAGCACCCAGCATTCCGTCGACAAAGGAGCCGTAGGCCACCACGCGCGGCGAGGACCGAATAGCCTGCACGATACGTGCAAACGATAGCGGCTCACCGAATTCGCTCTCGTACCGGCCCTGGCGCGCCATCGTTTCCTGATTGAGACGCAGCCCCTGTCCGAGTAACTCCTCCGCCTCCACCTCCCGTACTTCGCAATGCTCCAAACCGCGCCGCACTTTACTGCGCAAGCGAGACTGCACCGACTTCAAGCTGTATTCCTTGTCCCGGCAAACATACAATCCACCCGGCGCACCGGCGCGGGTAATCGACGGATAACGAACGCCCAGGCTCCCGGTTTCCCGGAGCAAGCCGTTCATCTCACCCGGATCCGGATCGAGAGCCAAATGGTAGGGCAAACTCATCAGCATCTTGCCGTCGGTCGAATGCCACAAGGCGCTTTCCGATTCGAGGATGCGCCGCCCACGTAACTCCATGAAGCGCGCCAATCCTTGGCCCACCTTTTGTTTAAGCATCACCATCTCCTTCCTTGGCACCCGCCCGTCGCTCGGTCCAGGCCGCTAACTCCCGCGCGACCAATTGCTCGTCATCCAGCGACGACATCCGGGCTCCGACGGCCAAAATCTCTAACCGCTCTGCCAATCCGGATAACTGGGCCCAACGCCCGGCCCGCCGCACCATCGGTGCCGCGAGTGACGAAGTAGCCAGTGGCTCCAGTAATCCATGCACCACCACCACCGCCTCCTGCGGCAACACCTGATAACCCATGCGCAACTTGTAATTGTGCAGCCCTTCACCCTGCCGCAGCGGTAAAGAACCCAAGCACACCCCATCCACCTCCGGCATCGCCATGGCTCGCTCAATCAGGAAATAATCAATCGCGTGATTCGGATAGCTTTTGAGTAACTCCGTGCGGGACATCTGGATCAACAAGTGCTCCCAGCCGGCATCCCGGCAGGACATTACGTAACTGGCCAGTTGATCGCCCACAAAGGCACCCCAGCACTCCGAACCGGGTACGCTATAAACCGCCTCCACCGTCCGGGCCCAGGTCTTCGGGTCACCGAACTCAGGACGCATCCGGCCGTGCCGAGCCATCGTATCGAGATTCAGCTCCAGGCCCTGGGTCAGCAACTCGGCGCGTTCCACTAGTCGAACCACACAACTCTCCAGGCCCCTCCGGACAAAGTTCCGGGTACGCTTTTGTAACTTCGCGAGACAGTACTCTCGATCCTGCACCACATATGCGCCGCAAGGCAAACCCGTCTGTCGGGTCGAAGGATATCTGGCCACCAACCCTTTCGCTCGCCGCAGCAGCTCCTGTACCTCGCTACGGCCTGCTTCGATGGCTACTTGATCCGGAAGACTCGTGAAGTAGCGACTGTCGATATCTACATTCGCCCACCATCCTCCGGCCGCTTGGAGCACCCGCCGTCCACGCCGCTCCAACAGCTCCGCAACTCGCTCACCGGGCCGGGCCGCTGACAACCCTTGTCGCGCCAAGGTGGTCTGTTCTGTATCAACCATTTTGTTTCACCATCCGTAACATCGAGAATCGTGACTCGTAAATAGCAAGTATTGGGGCGTAGGCACCCAGAACCACCGCCGCCTGGCAAATGACACCCACCTGACCCACCTCAAGCGCCCGCATCAAGCCAATCATCAGAACCAGGGGGAGATTAATAGAACCCAGAAACCCCCAAATCGCCACTAGCCGGTCGCCGGCGGCTTCGCGAGCCACATATAACTCAGCATTCACCAGCACTCCAAGGGCCACCAAGCTCACCCAGGCCGCCCCACGCAGCCCACCGCCGTTCGCCAGCACCAACCCTTGCGCGCCGCAGGTGACCACCAACATTACGCCTAACAACTTCAATACCTTGCCGAATCTTGCCGACGCACGAAAGAAGGGAGTGACGGCCGAATGCATCGACAAATAAAACACGCCCCACACCGTAATCGTCGCCGCCTCAATACCCGCCGTATATTGCGGCAATAACAACCTTGTTACGGGACCCACCCCTAGTGTCCCCAACGCCAGCACCGGTGGCATCAGATAACTAAACAACCGAATCGGCGCTTCATAAAACATCACTACACTCTTCACGCAACCTACCCGTCCGAATTCCTTCAGCAAATGCGAACTAATCACTTGGGAAACCCCAAAATTGGCCACGAAGATCGAAAACTCGTTAATCATCATGCTGACGGCATAGTAGCCGGCCATGGTCGGACCCAATAGAGGGGTCAGCAATAGTAGATCTAGGTAACGCAACAACCCAAACATCGAATCAGCTAGGGAGATCGGTATCCCCGCCGAAATGAGCGATTTAACCCGCGACCATTCGAAACCAGTCCGAAAGGCATCCGGCTGATGACGCCACAGATACAGCACGGGTATCGCGATACCCAGCACCGTCGCCAAACCGATGCCGGTCAAGCCGAACCAATAACTGAGGGCCAGCCCACCTACTAAGTCGATCGCGCCAGCTAACATCAATTCGCGACCGCGAAGATCGAATCGTTGACGGGCTCCCGCCAGTTCTCGCAGATACTGATGCGGCTGCGCCAATAACATCACGGCCGCCATCATCCGCAGGGCCACCGCATACTCCGCGTGCGTCGCGAAACAGCTTCCGAGCAGTAACATCAAAGCGAACGCCACTCCGGTTACAAGAATGTAGGCCCCCGCCGAGCGCAGGTCCCTTTCCACTTCATCCTCGCGGCTGCGGCCCGAAAACTCCGCCAGGCGCATCGCCATGCCCTTCGAAATGCCCAAACGCAGGAATTCTCCGGTCATGTAGATCACCATCACCGTTTTCCAGATCCCCATGGTGGTTGGGCCGAGAATCCGTAACAACAAAAGCGATCGCAGCACAGCCATCAACACACTGATCGCGGCGCTACCGCTCATCAGGCGCGCATCACGAAGCATGTGCATGGTAACCCCCCGATCGCATTCGTGCGATTAGCCGCTCCGGCATCAACGGCGCAACCAATACTCGGCGGTACGCTTCCATTAAAGCCAATAGCATCCACAGGCCGCGATAATTCTCAATGTTGATCGTCACCCCGGAAAGCGCCACCACCAACAGCGCCGCCAATAACAGACTCGCTTTCTCGTGCCCGTGTTGATTGGCCGCCAACATTAGCGGGATGGTTGTGCCCAGGGCCACCATCAAGTAGGTCGCAAAACCCGCAATTCCGGTCTCCGCCAAGAGACCCAGGTAAGTGTTATGCGCGAAGCCGATCGCCTGCGCTTCCCCGCCGGCGCCCAAACCGTAATTCCCGCGGCCCACGCCAAACCAAGGGTTCGCCTGCCACGTATTCCACGCCACCTCCCACAAATCCCGGCGCTGTTTCGCTTCTGGATTTTTGAGATCGACCGTCGTCGTCGTTAAACGGGCAGTTATAGGGTTCGAAGCCAGCCAGGAATCACGATCCGGTAGGGCCAACACCAGCAACAAAGCCATCATGGTGGTAACGCCGATCGCCCATTTCACCCGGGTCGTGCAAAAGAAAAAGGCCAATCCCGCCATTGCAAGAACAACCGCCATCAGGCTGCCGCGCGAAGCCGAGAGCAAAATGCCGGCCAATTGGATGGGCAATAGTAACAAGGGCCATCTCTCCCGCCGCTCCTGAAGCATCCAGTAGAACACCGTCAAAAAGAAACTTACTCCGACATGGGCCGCGAAGAGATTCGAGTCTTCAAACGTACCCTGTGCGCGAAACTGCAGGGCGAACATGGTCTCCACGCCTGCCACTTGGTACAGCAACGAGCCCACGACCCCAGTAGCCGCCACCAAACCACTCGAGGCGATCCAACTGCGCATCGCCCACCGCAAATCGTCGCGGTCCTCAATAAAGTTGATGACCAAATAGAAGTAGATCCATAGAGAAAGCGCTTTCGCCACCTCCACCACCCCATGAAGGGGACTCTTATAGGCGGCCGTCAACTCAAGGTTGAGCAACGCCGTTCCCGAGAGTACGCCCACATTTAGGAAAAACGCCAGTGCCGCCGGCCACCGGAAGCCGACGGCCATAGATCGCCATAATAGGACCAGTAATACCATAGGCATTAGCAAGTCCGCCAAGGAAAGATTGATCAACTTACCACCGCTGGTAATCACTTTCGATAAGGGAAACAGCGCGCAGACCAGCATCAACAGCCCGCGGCGCAATCCGTCCAACCGAACGCTCGCGAACATCGGATCTAAAGGCGCGGCCGAGGTCATGCCTGGAAGTTTCCTCTCGACAGCTCATGCAAGTGCATTTTGCGGGGCGCCATTCCGAACGCCAGGGCTGGCGCTTTCACGACAATCAAAAAGATGGTCTGTGCGATCACACCGGCGTCAAGCCAAAACGATCGACGCGCGATGTACTCAAGATCCATCTCAAGGCGAATCGGCAGGATTACGCGTTTATAGTGTTCCTGGGGATCCATCCCTCCGGGATCGATAATCGATAATTCCGGAAAGAAACGTACTTGCACCAACCCAGTAAGCCCTGGAACTACCTCCAGAACCTCTCGCTGGGCCGGAGTGTAACACTCCTCTACCGTCGCAACGTCCTCCGGCCTTGGGCCTACCACGGACATCTCCCCACGGAGAATGTTGAAAATTTGCGGGAGCTCATCCACTTTGAACAATCGAAGCCAACGGCCGACCGCGAATACGCGACGATCCTGCTGGGCGGTGAAGGCTCCCTGACGGTCGGACCCCACGTGCATCGTGCGGAATTTCAGTTGGCCGAAGGGTAGTCCTCGCCTGCCCATACGCGGGGCCACATAGAATACGGGGCCGGGTGAGCCTAACTTAATCAATATCGCCGCCAGCAACATGATCGGCCCGAGAAACAGCAACGCGGCCGAAACCATCGCCACATCGGTCGCGCGTTTCCACCCAGGCATGTTAAGCACTCACCGTTTGCCGCACATAACGTTGGGCAATCGCCTTTGCCGCATTAGCCACATATTCCACTTCCGGCCGGGTCATGCCGGGAAATAGCGGCAGCGACACTAAGGTTGGCCACGCGGCGGAAGCATTCGGAAACTCCTCCGGACGATAGCCATATTCCCGGACA
Source organism: Bryobacterales bacterium (assembly GCA_038215525.1). GTDB lineage: Bacteria > Acidobacteriota > Terriglobia > Bryobacterales > Bryobacteraceae > JALHNI01. The sequence continues at coordinate 2,528 of JBBQQS010000203.1, read as the reverse complement.
TAGTAAGGATGCAAGTGCAGCGGCATCCAATGCACCGAGCAGGTAACCCCAGCCACCTTCATTTGCTCGATGAATTCGGCCCGGTCAATCGACATTGCCCCTAGATTGAGACGAATCGGGAATAGATGCCAGGAAGATTGCCGGTCTTCGAGTTCCGGGTGGACGGCCAAGAACTCTTCGCTTCCCGCTAATTCCTCACGATACAAGTTGGCTAGGGCTTGACGCTCCCGCCACAACCGATTCGCCTTCGCTAGTTGAGCCAAGCCAATCGCGGCCGCCACATCCGTCAGGTTATATTTGAATCCCGCCTCGACAATTTCGTAGTACCAAGAGCCTTTGGTTTCGAAGCGTGTCCAGGCATTCTTGGACAAGCCATGAAGCGACATCATCCGCACGCGTTCGGCGATTCCCTGGTCACTCGTCGTCAGCATCCCGCCTTCGCCCGTCGTGATGCACTTATTCGCATAGAAAGAGAAACAAGCCATTGGCGAGGTTTCCCCCACACTACGCCACGGCGCGGTGGAGTGAGATCGGTAGTAAGCGGGTAGCGTATGTGCGGCGTCCTCGAGTAATGACACTTGGTAACGCTTGGCAATCTCCGCCATACGGTCCATGTCGCACATCTGGCCGCCATAATGCATGGGAATCATGGCCTTCAATTTACCCGTCGGAGCCCACTCGGCGGCAGCGGCCTCCATGGCCTCCGGATCCACGAGCAAGGTGTGGGGGTCACAATCGACCAACACTGGGCGGGCGCCAAAATATCGCACCACCTCCGCCGTGGCGGCGAAAGTCATGGTTGGCACCAGCACCACGTCGCCCTCGCGGACTCCATACGCCTCCAGGCCCAAATGCAGTGCGGCCGTACAGGAATTCACCGCCACGGCATACCGGGCGCCTACATACTCCGCGAACCGTTCTTCAAACTCTCGCGCGACCTTGCCAGTCGTCAACCAACCGGAATCCAGCACTCGCTGGACCGCTGCTTTTTCTTCCGCGCCGATACTCGGTTTATAAAATGGAATCGTCATCGCTCGCCCTCACCGCTCTCCGTTATTTCCGGCTTATCGAAGCCGGCTTCATCGCATTCACCGTCACCGGCGATCCAGTAGCCATGGCAAACGCAGTCAACTTACTCTTATCCGACATGCGCCGCATTCCCGCTAACTCGCGCACCTGAGTCGTCGCCGGCCACACTTCCGGCAATTCGCTCAGTACTTCATCCGCCGCCCCTTGCTTCAGTAACTCCCGCCACCGTTCCACCTTGGCCAATACACTCACCCGTGGGCCGACCGCCGTTTTCCGGATGATGTGAATACGACCATGGCCAGTGGGCTCGGTAATTTCATCGTCGTCCTGAAGCTCCTCAGTCAGCTTCTCCGCGGCGCCTAAGCCGGTAAATACCACCGGAATATCTACATCCGGCAGATACCCCGCCAGCGAAATCATCGTCCGGGCCAACTCATGAATCACCACCGGCGTGCCCATCTCCAAGACAAAGATACCCCCCGACTCGCCGAATACGGCCGCCTGCAATACGAGGCGCACCGCTTCGGGGATCGACATGAAGAAGCGGCGCGCCTCGCGATCGGTCACGGTTACCGGTCCACCCTGTTCTATCTGCTGGCGAAACAACTGCACGACACTCCCCGCGCTTCCGGCCACGTTGCCGAAGCGCACGGTCACGAAACTGGTCGAAGCCTTCTGATTCATCTCCTGCACGGCCATCTCCGCCAAACGCTTTGAAAGCCCCATGTAGCTCTTCGGGCGCACCGCCTTATCCGTCGATATATTGATGAATCTTTCCGCGCCCGCGCGTGCCGCCGCTCGAGCGACCGTCGCCGTACCCACCACGTTATTGCGAATCGCCTCCTGCGGGCGATCTTCCATCATGCCCACATGCTTGAAAGCCGCGGCATGAAACACAATCTCGGGCCGAATCGTCTCAAACTCGTGTTCTAAGGTAAGTTGGTCCGTGATGTCGACCAACAAAGGCGTTACCTTAACCGCCGGAAACTGTTGCCGAATCTCGCGGTGGATAAAGAACAGGTTATTCTCAGACCGCTCCAATAAATACAGGGCCTCGGGCTTGAAGCTCGCAATTTGCCGCGATAGTTCGCTGCCAATGGATCCACCGGCGCCCGTAACCAATACGCGACGCCCGGCGATGAACTTCTCGACTGCCGCCAGATTGATATCCACCTCTTCGCGCTGTAGAATCACTTCGATCGACACATCGTCTACCCAGCTTTGGGCACTCTCCCGGACCGCATTGCGGCTGCGCAGCAGGACAAAATCACGGTTTTCTCGGCGGCACAACGATGTGAGGGCCAGCAATCGCTTGCGACCGAGGCCCGGATTGACAAAACAGATCAAATCGGCGCCAGTTCGGTCGGCGACTTGGCTCAATTCCGACACCGTACCGGCCACGCGGACGCCGAGTAACTCGGTCCCCCGTCGCGTTGAATCCGCCATCAAAACGGCGACCGGTAGCCAGTGTTGCGAGGCCCTTACATCGCGCAACACCC
>JBBQQS010000202.1:0-8829 GCA_038215525.1 Bryobacterales bacterium | reverse complement strand
AAGGCCGAGCGCTGCGGCGACGCGCCGATATAAACCGGAGTCAGTCCCTGCCGGCGCAATTCCGCGGCGACGCGCTTATCCGTTTCAGCCGGAAAAGATCCGGTGCGGACTTGCCCATCGGGGGCTACGGCTTTGAAGTAGAAGCTCGTCAAGTTAGAATTCCTGCGTCACACGGGTAACTTCTTCGGCGGTGGTGATGCCGGCCGCTACCTTTTGCCAACCATCTTCTCGCAAGCTGCGCATCCCATTGCGGCGCGCCGCATCCACCAGGATGCTGGCATCGGAGTTGCGCATAATCAGGCGGCGAATCTCTTCGTTCATCTCCATTAACTCGAAAATTCCCAGTCGGCCCCGGTAACCTGTCCCCACACAGTACTCGCAGCCGTGGCCCTTGAAAACGTCTATCTCGTCACCGGTGGGAGTAAGATGTTTGCCGGCCGGCTGCTTACAACGCGGGCAGATCTTGCGCACCAGGCGTTGCGCCAACACACTCACCAAGGACGAACAAATCAGATAGTTCTCAACCCCCATGTCCGTCAAGCGAGTAATGGCGCTGGGCGCGTCGTTGGTGTGCAGAGTGGAAAATACAAAGTGGCCGGTAAGGGCCGAACGAATCGCCACGTCCGCCGTTTCGCGGTCGCGCACCTCGCCCACCATAATCACGTCCGGGTCCTGACGCACAATATGCCGCAGGCCCGACGCAAAGGTCAGGCCGATCTGCGGATTCACGTGGATCTGGTTAATGCCGTCCATCTGGTATTCCACCGGATCTTCAATCGTAATGATTTTCTTATCCGGCTGATTGATGCGTTTGAGCGCCGAGTAGAGCGTCGTCGACTTACCGCTACCCGTGGGTCCAGTAACAAAGAGAATGCCATGCGGCAACGAAGTGTAGTAAGTCATGCGATCCAGCATGTGCTGGTCGAAGCCTAAACTCTGTAAGTCGTAAAAATCACCCTGCGAGCGGTCGAGCAAGCGCATCACGACGCTTTCGCCGTAGAGCGTAGGCAAAGTAGATACGCGTAAGTCGACTTCCCGGCCGAGCACCTTGATCTTGATGCGGCCATCCTGCGGCAGGCGGCGCTCAGCGATATTGAGCTTTGCCATCAGCTTGACGCGCGAGATGATGGCGGCTTTCATCTCCTTAGGCGGCAGTTCTTGTTCCTGCAGCACACCGTCAATGCGAAAGCGAATGCGGAACTCTTTTTCGAAGGGCTCGATGTGAATATCACTGGCCCGCTTTTCGACGGCCGCGGCGATGGTGGCATTCACCAATCGAATCACCGGCGCTTCGCTGGCCATGTCGCGCAGTTGTTCGAGGTCGGCCGCGGCTTCCTGGCCATCGCCCTCAAAGTCGCCGTCGCGCTTGGCCGATTCGCCATAATATTTGTCGAGCGCTTCGCTCAATTCGCCTTCGGCCGCGAGTGCCGGTCGCACGCGCAGGCCGGTAGTGCTGCGCACCACCGACAGCGTCTCGAAGTCGAGCGGATCGGCCATCGCCAAAGTAAGCCCGGCATCGTCCTGGGCGATCGGCAGCACGCGAGATTGCCGCAGAAATCTCGCCGAAAGCTTCTCGGTTTCGGGAGTCACCAGCAGCGGCCCATCCAGGGTCACCAGAGGGACGTTCAACTGCCAAGCCAAAGTGGCCAAAACATCGCGTTGGGCGGCGAAACCCAGGTCGACGAGAATTTTCCCCAACTTCTCGCCGCGTTCTTTTTGAATCTCGAGCGCGCGTTCAAGGTCATCGCTGGTGATGAACTTACGCTCGAGCAGCAACTCGCCCAGACGCACTTAGTACTCCCGCACTTGGATCGCCGCCGCACCCGTGGCTAACGCTTGTTTCGGGGCGTGCATGACGATTTGCGAGGGCAGGCCCTGGGTTTGCTCGAAAGAGCGGTTCAATAGCGTGACCGCCAACACCACTTGCTCGCTGGCCGGCATAGGTTGTAAAGTCTTGGCCGAGGCTATCAGCACGTCGCGCATGGCTTGCTTCAGGCCAGGCAAACGGTCGAGCTTTTTCTTGCGCAAGGCGGCCTTTTCTTCGTCCGTCATGGCCATGCGAAACGGCGTAGCGCCGGGCGTGATGGCCAGGTTCACTTCGGCCGATAACACCACGCCGTAGCCCTCGAGATAGACGCCGCGAGTCAGCCCGAGCAGCATGTAAGGATCGTCAAAGAGCGTTTCGATGCGCTTATTGCAGCCTTGCTCAAGTTGACCGAGTAAGTTGCGGTCGACGGTTTGTTTGTCGCTAAATGCCGGCAGAGCCAGCAGGTAAACGAGGAAGAGGCGTTTCATCGTTCACCTGCCGGGCGCTGGTAGCTGGCCACTTGGTCACGGCTGATCAAACGCCGCAGTAAGTTGAAATTCTCTTCGATCGTAAGCCGGTCGGCCGCGCGGTCGAGCTCGGCGCGCTTTTCGGCCTGTTTCATCGCGATGGCGATCAGTTGGGCGGTCTTGACGTCGGAGTTGGGCACGTTACTCACTTGCCGCAGGACGTCGTTCATCCGCTGACTTACTTCCGCCGCCACCACTTGGCGCACGACCGCTTCATCGAACTTCGCCGCTTGCATCACCGGCGCCACGGGCCGCGACAGCCAGCCGTGGCCGACCATTGCCAGCGCCAGCAAGGCCGCCGAAGCAAAGCCCAATTGCGGACCCGACGCCAGGAAGCGTTGCCACCACGATGGCTCAAATACCTTGTCCGAAACGAAGGCGATCCGCCGGGGCAGCTCTTCGTCCTGAACGAAGCCGAGCATGGCTTGCGTCTGTTCGAGCCGGGCGTACTCCGCCCTCAGGGCCGGGTCCTTCTCCAGTTGCGCCGCTACCCGGCGTCGTTCTTCTTCGGCCAATTCGCCGAACAGATAGGCTTTTAAATCGATGTCACTCATACCGTCTTCCCCAACTGTTTGCCTGCGGGCGCCAATACGTCTTTCAAAAGGTCAAATGCGGTGTAAAGGCGGGATTTGATGGTGGAGACGGGCGTCTCGAGAATCTCGGCGATCTCTTCGAACTTAAAGCCCTCAAACACCTTCAGCATCACCGTTTCGCGCTGCTCCGGCTTCAGCCGGGTGAGCGCCGCGGTTACCGCCACGGACAATTCGAGGGGCAACAGCCGGCCTCCCCCACTCTCAAAAGGGGAAGAACCGGGGTCCTCCGCGATGGCTTCGTTCAGCTCCACGCGGTCCGGCCGATGCCGCCTCAACAAGGAGAACGTCTCGTTATGTGCGATGCGGAACAGCCAAGGTCCGAACCGCTCCACATCGTCGAGTTTGTTCATGTTTTGGTACGCCTTCATGAACACGTCCTGGGTCAGATCCAAGGCGTCCTCACGATTGCGCACCAGCCGGAGGACGTAGTTGTAGATACGCTTCTCCCAGCGGGAAATAAGGAGGTTATAGGCCTCCACCTTTCCTTTCCTGGTTTGCAAGATAAGGTCGCGATCTTCGACTTCGCGAAAGATCAAAATCTGGGCTCCGTGTTAGAAGACGCGTGGGGCGCGCAAAAAGTCGGTGACGATCTTTATGGTACTCCGGTCGGCCGAGTTCTGGGGAAAGCCAAGTCGCATCTCCAATTTCCCGCCCCGAGCTTGATTCCAAAGGCTTTGGGATTGAGTTTGACTCGATTCTAAGTGTCTATCTATCAATAGCTTGGCGGGAAGTTAGCTTTTTGATTTTCGCAAACCAATACTGCATCACTTTATCGCCTCAAGTTGCATCACCACCTGCTACACTGCCAATATGGGCGCGATCACCCTCAGAAAACTCCCCCCGGAAATAGAAGCCGCCGTTCGTCAACGGGCTGAAAAGGACGGCGTGAGCCTGAACCAAGCGGTCATCCGGCTGCTCACTGAGACGATCCGGCCGGCAAAGAACCGGACCTACCATGATCTGGATCACCTCTGCGGAGTTTGGACCAAAGCCGAGGCCGATGACTTTGATGCCGTATTGGCCCAACAGCGTCAGATTGAGCCCGATAGTTGGACCGACGAGCCAGGGACGGGCTGGAAAGCTTCCTGGGCATGAACGGCCTGCTAATCGACACCTCGGCATTGTCCGGATTTTTCCGCGGTCATGCCGGCGTAACCCGAGCCATTCAATCGAGCCCGTACGTATTTCTGAATTCCGTAATCTACGGCGAAACACACTGCGGGTATCGGGCGGGAAATGCGCGGCAAAGGAACGAGCGATTGCTGGACGAGTTCTTGGCCAGCCCGCGCGTAGAGATTCTCAGCATCAGCCCCCAAACAAGCCTGCGCTACACCGAGCTTTGGCATCACCTGCGGAAGGCCGGGCGACCGATTCCCAACAACGACATCTGGATCGCCGCCACGGCTTGGGAACATGGCCTGACGCTATTGACACTAGATCGGCATTTCCTGGAACTGCCACAGATCCTGGTACGGCACGAGGGGCAGCCGTAATCGACGACCAAGAATTTGCAGAATGGCGATGCTGCCAACACGAGCGGCCATAACCGGGGTTACGGCAGAACCGTACAGCCACGCCACATGTTGCGCGGCGGGGCGTAAGCCACTAAATGCTTGTCGTAGTCGATCAGTAGGTCCACTTCGTTGTTCCCGCCGAAGTCGAGCACCCGGATGATGCCCCCCACGCAGGACCATTTCTGGGTCATCTTGACACCCGCCGGATTCTTGTAGACACCCTCCGGGCCGAAGTCCTTCAGAAACGTCGCGTACGGGAAGTAGCGGCAGGGGTTAGAGTCCGTGCAACCGAAGGTGGCGTAGGCGCCCTTGTAATCCTTCTTTTCCAGGGCTTCCAGGAAGCTCCCGAGCGCTTGGCGTTCCCGGTAATGGCGGAAGGAATAAAACAACCCCACCGAGAGCAACAAGACGCAAAGCCCGGTAATGACACTCCACTTCACAAGTCCTTCGCGCTTCGCTTCGCCGGCGCCGTAGTTCTCGAGGTAGCCTGCCATAAAAGACTTACTTCGCGGCGGGGTAGACTTTGTCGTAGGCGGCGGTAGCGTCGCTGGTGACGTCGAAGACCGGCTTGAAGAAGATGGCGTTCGATGCTTCAATCACCACGTCCAGGCCCTTTTCCTCGGCGAGCTTCTTCACCACTTCGGTCATGCGCTGGCCGCTGCGCTGCAGGATGTCGTTGCGTTCGCGGTCGACATCGGCTTGCAGATCCTCACCCAGGCGCTGGAGTTCGCGCTGCTTGCGGGTGCCGGTGGCTTGCAGGTCTTCGGCTTGCTGCTGGGTCATTTTCGCGGCACCGGTCTGCAACTGATTCTGGATCTGCGCCAAGTCCTGCTCCAGCTTCGCCATGGACTGCTGCCGGGGACGGAACTTCGTTTCGAGATCGGCTTGCGCCTTCTTAATCTCGGCCGTGTTCAGGACGGCCTTTTGCAGGTCGATGATGGCCAACTTCGCCTGGGCCAGCATCGTCCCCGCCGTCGCCAAACCACCCAAAACCAACAATACCAACAAACGCTTCACCATCTCGAAAACTCCTTCGCAATCTCACACACGTTCACGGCCACCAGATCTGACGCCGGCCGCGCGGTTTGCGGTACCCGATGTCCCCTGAAAATTTTACGCCGAATCCTCTCCAGTATATCCGGCGGGCCTAACGCTTCGCCACCAGAACGCGCGACGGATAGAAGCCTTGGCGGGTAGAACGGTCCTTCTCGATCAGAAAACCCGACTGCTCCACCCACGCGGGCATGCGATTCGACACTAGGCGCCCCCAGAAAGCGGGTACCAAACGGCCACAGACCTTGTAGCCCTCCCGAAACATAGTGTCATCCTGGCCGATCAGAATCGCCGTCAGCCGGCCCCCAGGCTTCAGCACCCGGCGGATCTCCCGCAAAGTCTTATGGATGTCGTCGTGGTCGAGCAACTCGTACAGATAGCAAGAGACCACATGGTCAAAGGAAGCGTCGCGAAAAGGCATGTGGCGGGCGTCGACTGCCTGCAGCAACATACGCGCATCGGGAAACTCGCGCCTCACACGGCGCCCTGTAAAGGCGGCCATGTTGGGGGACAAATCGAACCCCACATTCAGCCCGTCGGGGTTGCGCTTCAGCAGCCGCCGGAACATTTCGCCAGACCCGGTGGCCACTTCCAGCACCTGGTCGCCGTTCTTAATCTCACTCATGTCCAGCGCCATCCGGTGGGCCTTCGAATGAAAAAAGAAGGTCGACGCCGGATACACCGCAGCCACGCGGTCATACACTTTACGCGTCCGGTCGGAGATGGTCTTGTGAAAGTGGTCGGCCCGGTAGGCCAACACAGACAGATTCAGCTCGCTCAAGTGCACCTCATATCCAAACTCAGCCCGCCCGTTCAGCCAACTTTGGCCAACGCCGGCTGGTATTCCGGAATCTCGATCTCAAAGCGCGTGCCTTCGCCCGGCTTACTATCGACGTCCATCCGGTAATGCTCACCGAAGATTACTTTCAATCGTTCGTTCACGTTGCTCACGCCGATTCCCTGCCCCAGCAAATCCTGCAAGCTGCTTTCAGGAATTCCTACGCCATCGTCTTCGATTGTCAATTGTAACCTGTGTTTAACCAGTCGGCTGCGGATACGAATTGTGCCCCCCTCCAACTTGGGCCCCAAGCCGTGCTTGATGGAGTTTTCGACGAGCGGCTGCAAGAGCATCCACGGTACCTGAAAATCGAGCGTCTCGGGCGCAATCTCGCATTCAAATTGCAACTTATCCCGAAACCGGACCATCTCAATGGCCAAATAATCGTCAATAAATGCCAATTCCTCTCGCAACGTCGTGAGTTGTGCAGTTTTTCGCAACAGGCGTCGCAAGATATTCGATAGCTTCGAAACCACCTGCCGGGCCTCGTTCGGGTTGCTCCGAATCAAGGCCGACACCGAATTCAGGGTATTGAAAAGAAAGTGCGGATTGATCTGATAAGTGAGTGCCCGCAGCCGAGCTTCGGTGGCCAGCCGCTGCTGAGCCTCCAGTTTGCGCTCGGTCCGGAACGAGTTCCAGATCTTCAGCGGCAGCGCCGTGCAAAGCACCGACAGAGCGAAAGTAGAAAAAACGACCAACCCGGGGAGACTAGGGTCGATTTCGGTGAAGGGTGTATAGAAGTTACGCGTGCCAAAAACACGCTCGGCGGTAAGGCCAAGGAAGGCGCACAAAAGAATCGTCGCCAGGAAGAGAAACTGAAAAGCACGGCGGGTACGGTCGCCCGGGTCGCGAAAGAGGCGGTAGAGGGTGATGGTGTCGAAAAATGGGGAGAAGCGCCAGATCTCTTCAGGGTCCGGAGCCAGATCGCGTACGAGCCCACCCATCACGCCCACGCCCGCATAGAACGGCATCGACATCAGCTCGTGGTTCAGCATGCCCGGCAAAGAAGTGATAATGCCGGCCACCAGACCCGTGAAGTAGCCACCCAGCACGCCCGCCAGCAAACTGCCGGCCAGCGCGATGTCCGCCGCCTGATAGGTGCCCGTCAGGATGCGCGTGGCCGACCCGGCGCCGAAAATCCCCCCAAAGGCCAGCGCCATCAGGAAACGCTCTTTCACGGTGCGTTCCTCGCGCAACAACATGCGCTGGAACGCGTCCAAGCGCACCAGCACACTCGCGATCGAGGCGGCGGCGGCCAGCTTCAAGAGCAGTGTATATAGGATCTGCTGCGACACTCTTGTCACCAGTCTATGCCAATGCGCTGTAAACTAGAGGTTTGAGCACTCCACAGCTTCGCCTCGACTTAGTGGCCGAGGCAGATTTTCCCAGCGAATTCGGCCATTTTCGCATCCACGGCTTCGAAGGTCACTTTGACGATGGACGGCTCGAAGAGTGCCTCGCCCTCGTTATGGGCGACATCTCGGGCCCTCCCCCGCTGGTTCGCATTCACTCCCAGTGCCTTACCGGCGACGTCCTCCACAGCCTGCGTTGCGACTGCCGCAATCAACTCACCGCCGCCCTCGAACGCATCGCCGAAGATGGCCGCGGGCTCCTGATCTACGAGCACCAGGAAGGCCGCGGCATCGGCCTGATGAACAAGCTCCGCGCCTACGCCTTGCAGGACCAGGGCGCCGACACCGTCGAAGCCAACGAAGCCCTGGGCTTTGAAGCCGACCTCCGGAACTTCACCATGCCCGCCGCCATCCTGCGCCACTTTGGCCTGCGCTCCGTCCGCTTTATGTCCAACAACCCGGACAAGATCGCCGCCCTCACCCTGGCGGGGATTGAGGTATCGGTAAGAGTCCCCATCGAGATGCCGGCCCTGGCCTCCCGAGAGGCCTACATGCGCACGAAGAGGACTCGCCTAGGTCACTTGCTCGAGAATACTTAGCTGGCCCAGCGGTTGCGCGGATTCAAGGCCCTGGCTGCCAATCTGCGGCGGCGCGAAGACCGAAGCGTCGATGTAGCGATTCTCGGTCCGTTCGCCGATCGGCAGGATCGGGTTGCCGCGGACCACAATGCGCGGTCCCACCGATTCCGAGCCCGTGTACACCCGATTGTACTCACCGCCGATGCCCTGGAAGTTGACGCCGATGTTGGCTGGTTGGCCGCCGATCATTGAGATCAGGCCGGAGACCTGCCAGCCGCCGAACACCTGCTTGCCTACCGCGTTATTGAGCGGCTGCCAATGCTTCGCCAAAGACGGCACGTCGTAGATGAAGTTGGCGACGGCCATTTGGGCCACATCGAAATCGAGGTAGCTGTAGTTGGCCATGCGGTAATTGGTGGGATGCAGGCGGTCACCGTCACCGGAGGAGAGGCCCAAGGCCTTCGACCAGGTGTAGGCGACCCCGTATTGCAAGCCTTTGCCGGCGTTCTTGTTCAGGCTCACTTGCATGGAGTGATAGCTCGAGAAGCCGCCGAACGTCGTCAGCAC
>JBBQQS010000201.1:0-8851 GCA_038215525.1 Bryobacterales bacterium | reverse complement strand
AATACACACGCTGCCGCTCCTGCGCCGCGCCGGGCACCAGGCTGGCGAGTTTCTCGGCCAAGGTGACCATGTTTTCGTAGTAAAAGTCCGTGCCGGACATGTGGATCAGGCGCTCGGCCTGGGCGCGGATGGCGGCTTGGACGCGCGGATGGCAATGGCCCGTGGCGACGACGGCGATGCCGGCATTGAAATCGAGAAAGCGATTGCCATCGGGATCTTCAATCATCGCTCCGGAGGCTTGCTCCACCACCAGCGGGTAGCCGCGCGTGTAAGAAGGCGACAGCACGGCGGCGTCGCGTTCAATAATCGCTTGCGCCTTGGGGCCGGGCAAAGCCGTCACCAAGTGCGGTAAGTCAGCACGAAGAGTAAGGGTCGACATCATTCATCTCCTAATAGCGCGAGGGGGAACGTGGTTACAAAGGAGCCGCGTGGGAAAACGCCCGCGCGATGTCGAAGGGCGGCTAGTCGCCGCCGAAGAGGGAAGGCCGCGCGTGAGAAGGGATGCGCATGGATCCATTCTAACGCGTATGATAATGGGGCCGTGCTGAAGCTTTTGTTCCTAACCGTACCCCTTTTGGCCCAGAACTTTCGTCCTCAGGAGATCGACAAAGAGTATGGCGTGATTTACGCCATCCACGTTGCCGATATCAATGGGGACAAACTGCCGGACATTGTCGCGGTGCACAACACGCAGGTGGCCTGGTATCAGAACCCCACTTGGCAGAAACACGTGATCGCCGACAAGACTACGCCCAAGGACAACGTCTCGATCGCGATCGCGGACATCGACGGCGACGGCCGGTTAGACATTGCCTTGGCCGGTGACTGGGAGCCGAGCAACACCGAGACCGGCGGCACTTTGCATTGGTTACGCAACACCGGTGTCGACGGACTCTGGCCCGCCACGCGCATCGGCGCCGAGGCGACACTGCATCGCCTGCGCTTTGTCGACGTGGATGGCGATCAGCGGCCGGAGTTGATTGCCCTGCCGCTGCACGGCCGCCATACGCAGGCCCCGAAGTGGGATCAGGCTCCGTTGCGCGTGCTGATGTACCGCATTCCGGCGAACCCAACGAAGGACGCTTGGCCGGTGGAAGTCGCTGACGATTCTTTGCATGAAACCCACAACTTTGTCGGCGTCGACGGCAAGCTGATCATCGGCAGCAAGGAGGGCTTCTACGCGCTCACCCGCAGCCCGCAAGGCCAATGGAAACGGGAGAAATTCGCCGAGGGCCAGCCGGGCGAGGCCAAACTGGGCCGCGTGAATGCGGGCCGCGTGCTCGCCAGCGTCGAGCCCTACCACGGCAACACCATCGCTATTTACGAAGAGCCCGCGCCCAAGGTGGATCCCCAAGCGGCGGTGCCTGAGTTTCCCGCCGCCTTCCCTTCCGGCCAGCAATGGACGCGTAAGGTGATCGAGAGCCAGATCTTCGAAGGCCACGCCCTCGGCTGGGGCGACTTCGACGGCGATGGCAGCGACGAACTGATCGCCGGTTGGCGCGGCCGCCCCACGGTCGGCGTAGCCATGTTCAAGCGCCAGCCCAATGGCGAATGGAAGCAGACCGAAGTGCTCGACTCGGGCGGCATGGCTTGCGAGGACCTGGTGATCGCGGACCTCAATAACGACGGCCTTCCGGAAGTGATTGCCGGTGGCCGCGCCACGCGCAACGTGAAGATCTACTGGAACCAAACCAAGCCCCGCTGGAAGCGCCACGTGGTCACGCAAGGCTTCAAAAACTGGACCGCCCACGCCGGCGACTTCACCGGCGATGGCCGCCCGGACGTCATCACCAATGAAATGGCCACGAAGAGCTATCGCACGATGCTTTACAGCGCGCCCGACTGGAAGCCAACGCTATTGATGGAGGGTGTGCAGTTGATTCACTCCGCCGTGATGGATGTCGACGGCGATGGCGACCTTGATTTTATTGGCTGCCGTTACTCGCCCGGGCTCATCTTCTGGCTTGAGCGGCCCAAGAATCCGCTCACCGATAAGTGGGCCTATCACGTCATCGACGACGCGGCACTGGGCGGTGTCGACGGCATCCACGGATTAATCCTCGGCGATGTCGACCGCGACGGCAAGCTCGACGTCATCGGCAACAGCGCGCAGCCGAAAGGCGCTTTCCCGGAATCGCTGGCGTGGTTTAAGGCGCCCAAGAACGTCCGCACCGCGGCGCGTTGGGAGCGCCATGTCTTTGCCGATCGCGACGCGCCCGGCCTTTCGCACTACCAGGGCTTCGGCGATCTGAATGGCGATGGACGTCCAGATATCGCGAGCGCGGCGAAGATGGGGAATTGGTTCGCCTGGTGGGAGCAGCCGCAGAATCGCGATAACCGGGCGGGCGGCAAATGGACCAAGCACGTCGTCGCTACGGAACAAGCAGGTGCCACCAACATCCACGTCGTCGACGTCAACCGCGACGGCAAGGCCGACCTGCTCGCCTCTCGCGGCCATGGCTACGGGCTGGTTTGGTATGAATCGCCCAATTGGACCCCCCACGAGATCAACACCACCTTGGCCGGGCCGCACTCGCTCGCCATTGGCGACATCGACGGCGACGGGGATATGGACGCCGTCACCTGCGCCAAAGATAGCCGCATCGTCGCCTGGTTCGAAAACGACGGCCGAGGCAACTTCACGCAGCACAACATCTTTGAGGACCAAGGCGCTTACGACATCCGCCTCACCGACATGGACGGCGACGGCGACCTCGACGTCCTCGTCGCCGGCCAGGAGAGCGCCAACGTCGTCTGGTACGAGAACGTGAAACGCAACTAAATGCGGCCGGGGCGCGTTTAATCAGGCAGGACTACAATAGAAATATGCCGATCCGTGCCGCTTTGTTTCTCACCATGAGTATCTTCGCCTTGGGTCAGGACGAGCCCAAGCCTGTCGAGAAAATGTATTCGCTCGATCCGGGGACGAAGATTCCCCTGGGCTTGCTGAACAGCGTCAGCACCAAGCACTCCGTCGAGGGTGATCGCGTCTATCTCGAAACCGTCTTCCCGATCATGTCCGGAGGCAAAATTGTCATCCCCACCGGCTCGAACGTCGCCGGCACCGTAACCAGTGTAAAAAGGCCGGGCCGCGTGAAGGGCCGCGGTGAGCTCTACGTCCGGTTTGACTCGCTGATCCTCCCCAACGGCGTCGTCCGCGACTTCCGCGCCCGAATGGGCACTATGGATGGCCGCGCCGGCGAAGAATTCGACCGTAAGGAAGGCAAGATCAAGAGCGAAGCCAATAAAGGCGGCGATGTGGCCACCATCGCCACCGGTGCCTCCACTGGCGCGGCCATCGGCGGCATTGCCGGCGCGGCATCGCGCGGCAGCGGACTCGCCGGCGCGGGCATTGGCGCCGCCGCCGGCGCTACCGTCGGCCTGATCGGCGTGCTCTTCACCCGCGGGGCCGAAGCCGTGCTCGCCAAAGGCAGCACCGTCGAGATGGTGCTGGACCGCAAGCTCGACTTCAACGACGAGGACATCACCTTTACGCCCGGCGCCGTCCGCATTCGCGAAACGGGCACCGGCCCCTTGCCCAGCCGCCGCGGGTCGATTCTGCCCGGCGGACGCCGCCTTGGCCCCGGCGTCATTTAAGCGGTTGCTGCCCATTCGCCGCTTCGGACGGCATCCGGCGCGTTGCTATTCTGAAGCAGTGCTCAACCGGATGACCGATCGATGAGTGGCTCGAAGCAAGTGCCGGAAAACTGGCCGCCCATCGGCGTCACAGTCCAAGCCGATGTGCCCTGCCCGGTATGCGAGGAGGTTCTTGGGCAGGTGATCGCCCACCATGATCGAAACGGAGAACCGCTCAAGACCGTCGGATGTACTCGATGCGGACTGATGCGGACGGATCCGTTGCCAACGGGCGAGGATCTCCGCCACTTTTACGAGTCGGAATACCGGCGGAGCTACAAAGGAAGTCATCGCCCCAAAGCGAAGCACATTTGCCGCGCCGCCCTGCTCGCGGCAGAACGCCTCCGCCGGCTCAGCAGCCAGATGGCGGATGCGGTAAAGGTCCTGGACATCGGCTGTGCCTCAGGAGAGTGGCTGTACTTGCTCAAGGAGCGCGGCCACACCGTCACCGGCGTCGAATTGGATCCCGCTTTCGGCGAATTTGGCCGGCTGGAGTATGGCTTGGACATCCGGACCGAACCAGTAGAATCGCTGCAGTTGCCGGTCCATGGCTTCGATCGCATTACGATGTTTCACGTCCTCGAACACATTTCGGACCCGGTGGAGACGCTGAAGTCGATCCATCGCTGGCTCAGCACAGATGGCCTGTTTATCGTCGAGGTCCCAAACGTGAACTCGCCGCACCAGAATCCGGCCAAGCGATTCCACTACGCGCACGTGGTTGGGTTCACCGAGGAGAGCCTCGCCACAGCGTTCGAGCGAAGCGGATGGGAATGCCTCGAACTTTCTTTGGACCGCTACGAACGAAACATCCTCGCGATCGTGCGCAGGCGGCAGGCGACAGAAACTCCCGATCCGGAATTGGGTAGGCGGCCCGACGCTCCGCCTGCGCCGCTGGTCACCTCTCAGGCAGCGTTGGCCCGCTACTATCTGCGACCGACCACCTATTTGCGCTGGCTTGAAAGAATGAGCCAGTTCCTCGCCGAGTTTTGGCTGGTCTCGAAAGGGAAAACGCCACGCGAGGTCATGCAAGCCGTCGCCAGTAGATCCTGATCGCCAGCACGCGTTGGCCTCGCGGCGGCACGGTTGCCCGGGAACGAGCCGGCACGACTGAATTGTCCTGGCTGGCACTCGCG
Source organism: Bryobacterales bacterium (assembly GCA_038215525.1). Taxonomy (GTDB): domain Bacteria; phylum Acidobacteriota; class Terriglobia; order Bryobacterales; family Bryobacteraceae; genus JALHNI01. Next base: position 4,079 of record JBBQQS010000201.1, on the reverse strand, counting down.
CCTAGAAGCGAGATTCCCGAAACCCATGCCTGCGCCGCGTGGAACGGGCGCCCGGGCCCGTCCCAACTTAAGCCGTCACCGGATCAACCTTATCGGGGTTGATCCCCAGGTCCTGAATGGCCTGCGCCGCGCGTTGTTTATCGTACTTGCCTTGGCTCGCCAGTTGCGACAAGGCAGCGGCGGCGATGCTTTCGGCGTCGACTTCGAAGTGTCGGCGGAGCATTTCGCGATTCTCCGAGCGGCCGAAGCCGTCGGTGCCGAGGGCGGTGAGCCGGCCGCCGAGCCAGGGCGCTAACTGATCGGCCAGGACCTTCATGTAGTCGGAAGCGGCAATGATGGGGCCTTCGGTGGCGGCCATGACTTGCTGGATATAGGGCTTTTGCGGTTCGGCGGCGGGGTGGAGGCGGTTGTGCCGTTCCACGGCGATGGCTTCGCGGCGTAGTTCGTTGTAGCTGGTGACGCTCCAGACCTGGGCGTCGATGCCGAACTTGTCGCGCAGGATCTCCTGGGCGCGGATGATTTCGTTCAAGATGGCACCGCTGCCCCACAACTGGACGGCAGCTTTGTCGACGGGGCGTACGGGATAAATGCCCTTGAGGATGCCCGCGTGGATGGCGTCGCGGCCCTCGGTGGGCATCGGCGGCTGAGCGTAGTTTTCGTTCTCGACGGTGACGTAGTAGAAGATGGCCTCGCCCTGTTGATACATGCGGCGGATGCCGTCCTGGATGATGACAGCGAGCTCATAGGCGTAGGCCGGGTCGTAGGTGACGCAGTTGGGCACGCAGCCGAAGAGCACGTGGCTGTGGCCGTCCTGATGCTGGAGGCCCTCGCCCAGCAAGGTGGTGCGGCCGGCGGTGCCGCCCATCATAAAGCCTTTACCGCGCGAATCGCCGAAGGCCCAGACCTGGTCGCCGACGCGCTGGTAGCCGAACATCGAGTAATAGATGTAGAAGGGCAGCATGGGCACGCCCAAGTTGGCGTAGGCGGTGCCGGCGGCGGTGAAGCTGGCCATGGAGCCGGCTTCGGTGATGCCCTCTTCGAGCACTTGGCCGTCGCGCGCTTCCTTGTAGTAGAGGACCATCTCGCTATCGACGGGCTTGTAGAGTTGGCCGCCACTGGCGTAGATGCCGTGCGACCGGAAAAGGCTTTCCATGCCGAAAGTGCGGGCTTCGTCCGGAATGATGGGGACGACGTACTTGCCCCACTGCGGATCCTTCAGGATCGCCTTCAGCACGCCGACAAAGGCGCCAGTGGTCGAGACCGGGCGTCCGCCGGAGCCTTCGATGGATTCCTTAAAGGTTTCGAGGGGAGGCGCCGTCATATGCAGCGGCTTCACTTCGCGCCGCGGCAAATAGCCGCCCAGCGCTTCGCGGCGTTCGCGGATGTACTTTCCCTCGGGCGAATCGGGCTCCGGGCGGAAGAACGAAATCGTATCCACCACCGAATCCGGGATCTGAATATTGAAGCGCTTCCGGAACGTGTGCAACTGCTCTTCGTCCAGCTTCTTCTGGCTGTGCGTGACGTTTTTGCCTTCGCCGGCGGCGCCCAGGCCGAAGCCTTTAATCGTCTTTGCCAGCACCACCGTGGGGCGGTCCTTCGCTTCCATCGCCCGCTTGAAAGCCTGATAGACCTTCAGCGGATCGTGGCCGCCGCGGTCAAGTTTCATGATCTGCTCGTCGCTCATGCCCTCGATCAGCGCCAGCGTTTCGGGATACTTGCCGAAAAATTCCTTGCGAATATACTCGGCACCTCGCACCTTGAAGGCCTGGTATTCGCCGTCCAGGCACTCTTCCATGCGCTTCAGCAGCATGCCGCTGTGGTCCTGTTGGAACAGTTTGTCCCAGCTGGAACCCCAAACCACTTTAATCACATCCCAGCCCGCGCCGCGGAAGGCTGCTTCGAGCTCCTGGATGATCTTGCCGTTGCCGCGCACCGGCCCGTCGAGCCGTTGCAGGTTGCAGTTGACGACGAAGATCAGGTTGTCGAGCTTTTCGCGCGAGGCGAGGGTGAGGGCACCGAGGGACTCGGGCTCGTCGGTCTCGCCGTCCCCTATGAAGGCCCAGACCTTGCGGCCGGTAGCGGGGATGAGTCCGCGATTTTCGAGGTAGCGGAGGAAGCGGGCGTGGTAGATGGAGTTGATGGGGCCAAGGCCCATCGAGACGGTGGGGAACTGCCAGAAGTCCGGCATGAGCCAGGGGTGGGGATAGCTGCTGAGACCGGGGGAGTCGCGCAGTTCGTGGCGAAAATTCTTGAGGTGCTCTTCAGTGAGGCGGCCTTCCAAAAAGGCGCGGGCATAAACGCCGGGCGAGGCGTGGCCCTGGAAGTAGATCATGTCGCCGGGTTGATCGCCGTAGGAACCGCGGAAGAAATGATTAAAGGCGACCTCCATGAAGGTGGCCTGGGAAGCGTAAGTTGAAATATGGCCGCCAATGTTGGGGTCGTACTTGTTGGCCCGTACCACCATCGCCAGCGCATTCCAGCGAATGATCGACTTGATGCGCCGCTCCATCTCGCGGTCACCCGGATACGGCACTTCGGCCGCTACCGGGATGGTGTTCAGGTAAGGCGTGTTGAAGCGTTGCCCGGAACTGATGCCGCGATGGGTAGCACGGTCCAGCAGCAGGTTCAGCAACTCATTAGCGCGTTCTGTTCCGCCAGCTTCCAGCACTTCGTCAAATGCTTCGAGCCATTCGGAGGTTTCCTGGGGATTGGTGTCCGCCAGGACGTCAACTTGGGTCTTGGTTAAGATCATATCGAGCTCAACTTATACTCTATCGCGCTTGGCTCCCCCCGCGCCGGACCGTAGGCGGGGGGAGGCATCGAAATCTTAAGTGGGGCCCATAAGTGAGTTATGGCGGTATCTACTTCTTCGCCTTTATTTTGCCCTGGCCCTTGGGATCTTTCCAGGCCGTGAGGCTGATTTCGATTTGGGCGGTGCCGACGAGTTTGTTGACCGCGACGGTAGCGCGGACGGGGCGAGGCTCGGGGAAGAAGGGGACGTAGATGGGGTTCATGCGGTTGAAGAGGGCGATGTCGGTTAAGTAGACCGTTACGCTAACGGCGTCCTTATAGTCATAGCCCGCTTCCTTCAAGATGACGCCGATGTTTTCTAGGCAGAGCTTCACTTCGTCTTCGAAGGTCGCGCCCATTTTAGCGGTCTTTAGGTCCTGGCCGATCTGGCCGGCGACGTAGAGCGTGCCGTTGGCCAGAATACCGGGAGAAAAGGGCCGGCCGGTGGCAAACTCTTTGGGCTGAACCACTTGCTTCTCTGCGGCGGTTGCCATAACCGTACTGAGGAGGAGGAGAGTAAACGAAGTACTGGTGCGAATCATAGGGAAGATGATACCCGGTTCCATGCTCCCGTACCAGCGCAAATTGGGCCTTTGATTCCATTGTTTCGTTTTATCGTGGGCGGCAGACTGAATAAGACAGGAGCCAAGAGATAACAATGATGTTTCCCGGAATGACCACCACCCCCACGCGCATCGAGAACGATCGCCGCCACTCGGACCGTTTCCCTATCGAGAGGAACGTGCGATACAAAGTGCTAAGCAAGCGCGGCGGCGAAGAAGCCGGTGAAGGCAAAACGCTCAATATGAGCAGCGCCGGCGTCCTGTTCACCGCCGACCACCAGTTGGTTCCGGGAAAGCGGATGGAATTGTCCATCACTTGGCCGGCGCAGTTGAACAATAAGTGCGCCCTGCGTCTGGTGGCCCGTGGCCGCGTGGTCCGCAGCATCAACGGCATAGCCGCCTTAGAGATCCAGCAGTACGAGTTCCGGACCTCCGCCCTGTCGCAGAGCGCCGCCGCCGGCGCCTAGGTTCCCCGGCTCCTTTATCCAGTTTTCGTTCAGTCTTGTATTTTCGTCTCCTTACTCTGCTCTCCCTTGAGAATCAAACCGCGAATTGTGGGCGGGCCCGGTGATGGCACCGGGCCCGTTTTTTGTGTGCCGAGCATGTTCGACAGCTTGAAGGTGAAAGTCCTTTTCACAACCTGATGGAGGTGAAGTGATAGCGAAGCGCAAGGGCGTCGTCGCGAGGCGGGTCTGAAAGAAGCGTGGAGCAAACGTACGAGCCGAT
>JBBQQS010000200.1:0-9005 GCA_038215525.1 Bryobacterales bacterium | reverse complement strand
ACCCAACTCGCCACCCACGCCTGGCGCATCCTCCGCTCCCAGCAGGTCGAAATCGGCCTCCAGGAGGTCCTCCTCAAAAAACTCATCCACGACCTCCACCGCCAAGGCCTCGACACCCAAAAAGCCCTCGCCGAAAATCCTTACGCCGGGCTCGCCCTCACCCTCGAACCCAACCCCACCGACCCCCAGAACCACCTCCTCCGCAACTTATTCCGCTACACCCGCCAAATCCAATCCGACTTCGAGCGCACCCAACGCGCCCTAAACTCCTCCGAATCAACCACTCCCGGCTTCGTTTCGTCACCTACGCCCACCAACGAAAATGCGGCCCCCGCCGCCGCGCGACAATCGAACAAGCAGTGCCCCCCAACCCCGAAATACCAGTGCTCCAATTCGCCGGCGTCCATCGCAAGTACCAAAACGTCAGCGCCCTCGACGGCGTCTCCCTCTCCGTCCCCCCCGGCCAGCTCCTCGCCATCGTCGGCCGCAGCGGCTGTGGAAAATCCACTCTCCTCAACCTAGCCGGCGCCATGGACTTCCCCTCTTCCGGCACCGTCCACATCGATGGCCAATCCACCACCGGCCTCGACGATCGCGCCCTCACGCGCCTCCGCCGCGACAAAATCGGCTTCATCTTCCAATCCTTTCAACTGCTTCCGAACCTCACCGCCGCCGAAAATGTCGAGCTCCCCCTGCTCCTCGCCGGCCAACCCCAAGCCCGCGAACGCGCCCTCGACCGCCTCGACCGCGTCGAACTCGGCGGACTCGGCCACCGCTACCCCCACCAACTCTCCGGCGGACAAATGCAGCGCGTCGCGATCGCCCGCGCCCTCGTCCATCGCCCCCGCCTCCTCCTCGCCGACGAACCCATCGGCAACCTCGACTCCACCACCGGCGCCACCATCCTCACCCTCCTCCGCAAAATCGTCTCCGAAGAACAAGCCACCATCGTCATGGCCACCCACTCCCCCGAATCCACCGCCTTTGCCGACCGCATCATCGAAATGCGCGACGGCCGGATCATCAACCCCTCATGATCCGCCTCTTCGCCCGCCTCATCCTCCGGCCTCTCCGGGCCGAACCCGTCCGCACCCTCCTCACGGTGCTCTCCGTCGCCCTCGGTATCTCCGTCGTCCTCGCCATTGAACTCGCCAGTGACGCCGCCGCTGGCTCCTTCCGTTCCTCTCTCGAAACCGTCGCCGGCGAAGCCGATTACGAAATCACCGCCGTCGGTGGCCTCGACGAATCCCTCTACGCCAAACTCTCCCAATTACCCATCCCCATCAAAGTCCGCCCCCGCATCGAAAACCACGCCGTCTTACTCGAATCCAAACAAACCCTCCCCTTAATCGGCCTCGACTTAGTCGCTCACGCCCTCGACACTAACTCCACTAACGCTCCCAACCCCTCGAACCCGCCCGCCTCCCCTTCCGTTACTCCCGCACCGAACCTAGCCCCCGGCGTAAGCCGGGGGGTCATCCTCGCCACCGCCTCTAACCGCAAACCCGGAGACACAATCACTCTCCGCATCAACGACCACGACCACTTACTCACCGTAACTAAAGTAATTAACTCCGACACCGCCTTCGCCATCGTCGACCTCGGCCTAGCCCAGGACTTACTAAGTCGCCCCCTCAAAATCGACCGCCTCCTGATCGAAGCCACCGACAACCTGGAACCCCAAATCAAACAAGCCCTCCCCACCGGCGCCACCCTCGCCCCTTTCGGCGCCCGCACCGAAGAAAATCGCAAAATGCTCGCCGGCTTCCGCTCCAACTTAGTCATCCTCAGTTACATCGCCTTAGTCGTCGGCGCCTTCCTCATCTACAACACCATCTCCGTCTCCGTCGTCCGCCGCCGCTCCGAAATCGGCATCCTCCGCGCCCTCGGCATGACGCGCACCACCGTCCTCACCATGTTCCTCGCCGAAGCTGCCCTCTTCGGCCTCGCTGGCATCGCCATCGGTGTCCCCCTCGGCCGACTCCTGGCCGAAGCCGCCGTCGGTGCCATCGGTGCCACCGTCCAAAACCTCTATGTCTCCAGCCAACCCGGCCTCATCGCACTTACTTTTCTCTCCTCCCTCAAAGCCGTTCTCGCGGGACTTACTGTAACTCTCGCCGCCGCTTGGGCCCCCGCCCGTGAAGCCGCCGCCATCGCCCCCGTCGAAGCCATGGCCCGTGGCCGCAAGGACTACGACACCAGCCAAACCCAATTCCGCAACCTCGCCCTCTCCGCCTTCTGCGCCGCCGCCGCGTATTTCGCTTCCCTTGCCCCACCCATTGGTCGCCGCCCCCTCTTCGGATACTTAGCCGCCGCCCTCCTCGTTCTCAGCGCCTCTCTCGCCACGCCCGCCTTCGTCCACTACCTAACTCGTTCCACTCGCCACTTACTCAAGTCCTTACTCGGTGTGGAAGGCCTCCTCGCTAGCCAAAGCCTCGATGCCTCCCTGCGCCGAACTTCGGTCTTAATCGCCGCCCTCATCACCGCCGTCGCTATGTTAGTCAGCGTCGGCATCATGGTCGGCAGCTTCCGGGAAACCGTTATCCAATGGATCGACTCCCAACTTACCGCCGATATCTTCCTCCAGCCCGCCGTCCCCGCCAGCGCCGATCGCTTCCCCACCCTCACCCCAGGCATGGCAGAAAAGGTCGCCGCCCTCCCCATGGTCACCATGGTCGATCAATTCCGTGCCTACCCCATCTTCTTCCGCGGACTCCCCGTAACCCTCGGCTCGGGCGACGCCAACGTCGTCCGCCAACGCGGCAAGTTCCACTTACTCGAAGGCGACCCCGAATCCGCCTACGCCCAGATGCTCAACTCCGATTCCGCCATCGTGAGCGAACCCTTCGTCAATAAACACAATGTCCACTTGGGCGACACCATTAACCTGCCCCTCGGCGAAAAGATCCACCCCATTAAAATCGTCGGCGTCTATACCGACTACTCGAACGAACGCGGCTATATCATCCTCCACCGCTCCCGCTTACTGCGCTATTTACCGGACCCTGCACCCTCCAACCTCGCCGTCTATCTCCGCCCCGGCACCAACCTCACGCAAGCCCAGCGCGCCATCGAAAACGCCCTCGCCGATTCCCGCGTCCTCATCCTCCCCAACCAATCCCTCCGCCGCGAAGCGATCCTCATCTTCGACCGTACCTTCGCCATCACCTACGCCCTGGAACTAGTAGCCGTCTTCGTCGCCGTCGTTGGCGTCGCCGGAGCCTTACTCGCCTTAGTCATCGACCGCCGCCGCGAACTGAGTCTCCTCCGCTTCCTCGGCGCCGCCCGTACCCAAATCCGCAAACTCATCCTCTGCGAAGCCGGACTCATCGGCTTACTCTCCGTCCTAGGCGGTATCATCCTAGGCGGCGTTCTTTCTTTAGTGCTCGTCTACGTCATCAACAAACAATCCTTCGGCTGGTCCATCCAATTCCATATCCCGATCGCTATTTTACTAGGAGCACTTACCATCATCTTCACTGCCACCTTGCTAGCCGGCCTCTACCCCGCCCGCGTCGCCCTCGCCCTAAATCCCATTGAGGTCATCCACGAAGAATAATGGCCAACTCACTCCACAACCAACTACCCCTCCTCGTCTCACCACTCTCGCCAACCTCGTACTTCTGGCCCCTCTGGCCACTCCGCCTAGCCCGCGGCGTAAGCCGGGGGGTGCAAAGCGCCCTGACATTCTCCGCACGATTCCGCCTAGCCCGCAGCGCAAACCGGGGGGCACTAACCGCCACGATACTCGCACTCACCCTCCATGCCCAGTACCGCCCCGCCCTACCCAACTACCAATACAACTTCCCCAAAGACCATTACAGCCACCCCGACTTCCAAACCGAATGGTGGTATTACACCGGCAATCTGAAAGACACAAAAGGCCGTGACCTCGGCTTCGAACTTACTTTCTTCCGACAAGCTACCGACCGCACCGCGAAACCCTCCACCTGGGCGGTAAGAGACATCTATCTCGCCCACTTAGCCCTTACCGACATCACCGGACAACGCTTCTTCCACAGCGAACGCCTCAACCGCCAAGGCCCCGGACTCGCCGGCATCGAAGAAACGACCAAGCGCGTCTGGAACGGCAACTGGCAAGTAACCTGGCAATCGGAAAACCAAATCCAATTACAAGCCATCGACCCCAGCTTCACCCTCCAACTGAACCTCACCAGCCAAAAGCCGCCCGCGATCCACGGCGAAAACGGGGTCAGTCAAAAGGCCAAAGGCGAAGGCCGCGCCTCCCATTACGTCTCACTCACTCGCCTGAAAGTCAGTGGGGAAGTAACGATCGGAGAAGACAAAAGGCAAGTCACCGGCCAAGCCTGGATGGACCACGAGTTCTTCACCCACCAACTCGACGCCGAACAAACCGGCTGGGACTGGATGAGCCTCCAACTGAACGACGGCCGCGAACTGATGATCTTCCAACTCCGCCGCCGCGACGGCACGATTGACCCGTTCTCCAGCGGCACCCTCATCGAACGCGATGGCCGCACTCGCCACTTGAGCCAAATCAAAATGACCCCCGGCCGCCGCTGGAAAAACTACCCCGTCGAATGGACCGTCGAAGCCGCCGGCCTCAAGTTACAAGTCAAAACCCGCCTCGACAACCAGGAGTTAGTCAGCAAACAGCCCCAATCGCCCACTTACTGGGAAGGTTCCGTCGCCATCACCGGCGACGCCACCGGCCTCGGCTACTTAGAAATGACCGGCTATGAAAAACCCTTTAGCTTCGGCAACCCGTAACCCCACCAAGTCTCGCCCGGTGCCAAGTGACTTCTTGGCCACATCGGGGTTCAGTTCAATACCCAAACCCGGTTTGTCCCGTCTCGAGTAAGCCGCCTGACTTCGAGAAGTTAGAACGAGAGGCGCAAGGCGAACTGGATCTGCCGCGCCGGGATTGCCGGGTAAGCATAGCCGGTAATGGTGCCGTAGTTGGCATTCGAGATATTGGCATTGGGCGCGCCCCAGTTGGTGGTATTGAAGAGGTTAAAGAACTCCGAACGGAATTCCAGCTTCATATTCTCAACCGGCAGCGAGAAAGCCTTATGCAATCCGCCATCGAACTGGAAGATGGCTTCGCTGCGTCCCACATTCCGGCCCAGCGTCCCAAAGGGCTGCGACGGATCGTTAGGCGTTTGGATGTTAGGTGCCGCCACCGCGGCGGGATTCAAGAACCGTTGGTTGTTCCGTTCGGTGGGGTAAATATTGCCGCCCAGATAGTTCGGCCGGTAAGTGGGAGCGGTAGAGACCTGGAACTGGGCGGGCGGGCTGTAGCTCAAGTTCACCGGCTGGCCGCTCTGGGCGATGTTGATACCGCTGAGGCGCCAGCCGCCTAGGATAGCATCCACGAAGCCGTTGGCGCTGCTGCCGAAGCGGCGGCCTTTGCCGAAAGGTACTTCGTAGACGAAAGAGGTCGTGTTATTCAAAGGCTGATTGAAGCTACCTTGCGCCTTCTCACTGGCTAGGTTACGGAAGTTAATGCGGGAGTTATCGCCGTTGAAGGTTTCAAGATGTCCACCGGCGTTATCGATCGCCTTTGACCAGGTAAAGCTATTCAAGAGGTAGAAACCGTTCGCGTACCGCTTCTCGATCTTCGCTTGGAGAGAATTGTAATTAGCGAAGCCTCCGCCGTAGGAGATTTGAATATAATCGAAACCGGTGATCGGGCGGCGAGAGATAAGCGACGAGTTTTCCCCGATGGCGTTCGGACGAGCCTGATTGAAGTCTCCGAGGATCATCAATCCCGACGACTTGTTGCCGACATAGGCTACGTCCAGCACTAGGTTACGAGCAAGTTCGCGTTGCACGGTGAAGTGATAGCTTTGCACGTAACTCGAGCGATAATTCGCTGGCGTGTAATTCGTCCTCGTGAGGGCGGTGGAGAAACTGGCGGGTTCTACCAAGCCCGCCGGGTAGCCCTGTTGCGTGGTGCGGAAGCAGTTGCGGAACTGCTCGGCGGCGCACACCGGCAGAGTGGGCAATTGATTGATCGTGAGGTTCACGATGCTAGGCCCGTTGTAACCCAGCAAGTTCTCGCCGCCCAGGCGATTGAAGTGGATGTAAGCGAGACCGTAGCCGCCGCGCAGAACGGTCTTGTTAGTGAGTTGATAAGCGGCTCCCAAACGAGGTGCCCAGTTATTGCGATCGGGATTCACCAGGGAGCGATTGTAAAGGCTGCCCGGCTTGGCCTGGATGAGAGTGTTCGCGGCCGGATCGAAATTGGCAATCCGGTTTTGGGCTTCGTACTGAGGCGTGGCAAACTCATAGCGGACACCCAGGTTCAAGGTAAGCTTGGCATTCACCTTATAGTCGTCCTGTAAGTAGGCGAAGTGCATTCGCTGCCGGTAGTTGAGGACCACTGCATTATTCAGACTATAAGCCGAGCGCGCACCGACCAGAAAGTCGGCGAGGTTATAGAGGTTAGTCGCCGGCGAAGTGGTAGGGCGAGAAAACTGCCCAGCGTAAGAATCGGAACCGTATTGAGGGTTAAAGTCGAGGATATCCGTATCGATCGCCTGATATTCGTAACCCGCCTTCAAGGAGTGCCGCCGCAGGACCTTGGAGTAGTTCACCTTGGGATTAATCGTGTAGGGGTTTTGAAACTGCGGATTAGAGCCTTGCCGGCCCATCGTGGTAAAGCCGTTCACCCCTTGAGTGGTCAAGCCACCGCCGATTTCTGGCTTATCCGGCAGGCCGGGGATGCCGTACTCGGCGAGCATATTCTTGCGGTCGGCGCCCACGGCGCTCTTGCCGCCCTCGAAGTTCGAAAACGCGATGCGGAAGTCGATTAGCGAAGTAGTCGAGACATTGTAATTGAAGCCAGTAGCCATCTGCTGATTCAGAACGCGGACAAAGCCGTTCGAGTCACCACCGGAAAGGCCCGGGATTACATGGCCTTCAAAGCGGTTCAGCAGGCGATGGCTGTAGCGCGCGAAAGCATTGAGTTTGGAGGAAATGTAATGGTCGTAGCGGATATCGCCTTTATCATCCTGCCAGGAAGTAGGAGTCAGATACTCCCAGTTATTCGAAGGCAATGCGCCAAGCGCGGTGGCGCGGAGCGGTGTGGGCAGGTCACCGAGTACCCGACGGGCAAAGGGCGTGATCGCGCTTTGGGGAATTACCCCGTCGGTGTAGACGTCGCCATTCAATGGGTTGCGAACCGGGATACCGAAACGGCCAGCGCGTTGATCGACGCTAGGCAGATTGGCGAATTGTAAGGTGCGGTCAACCCGGCGAAAACCTTCGTAGTCGCCGAAGATAAACATCTTGTTTTTTTGAATCGGCCCACCGAAGGCCCCGCCAAACTGGTTCTGTACCAGCGTCGGCTTACCGGTGGCGGGCCTGAAGAAACCGACGGCATTCAGTTTGGTGTTGCGGAGATACTCCCACGCCGAACCATGAAACTGGTTGGTGCCGCTGCGCACGGAGGCATTGATGACGGCGCCACCGGCGCGGCCGTATTCGGCCGAGAAGTTATTGGTTTGCACTTTGAACTCCTGCACCGCGTCAGGAGTAATTTGCACGATCTGGTTCGAAAATCCTTGGTTCGAAGTGCCGTAGGCATTGTTATCGACGCCATCGACCATAAAGTTATTGAGTGAACTACGGAGGCCGTTGACGTTGAAGGAAGCGTCGCGGATGGCGATGTTACTTTTGCGGACGCCAGGTGAAAGCAGTGCCAGGTCAGCGTAGGCGCGGCCGTTCAAGGGCAGATTGATGATGGCCTCGCGGGTGATCACTTGACCGCGGTCGCTCGAATCGCTTTCGAGTTGGCTGGCGGCGCCAGTAACGGTGACGCTCTCGGCGACATTGCCCACCTCGAGCGTGAGGTCCACCCGTTGGCGGGCGTTGACCACAAGCTTAAAAACTTCGGAAGTAACCTTCTTGAAGCCCTGGAGCTCAGCACTCACCTGAAAGGTTCCAATGCGGAGATTAAGAAATAAGTAGTTACCGGAAGAGTCGGTGGTGGCGTTCTGCTTCACGCCGGTCTGGGTATTTTCGAGCGTGACTTTGGCGTTGACGACTTGCGAACCTGAAGGATCCTTAACGGTGCCGAGAATGGTGGAAGTATCGTATTGAGCCAGACACAATAATGGGATGGCCAACGAGACCAGAAGTGCATTTCTCATATTGCTACCATACTACACGAGCGATATTTCATTCAGATTAACGTTTGCATCGCACGGTGCCAAACCTGATAGAATCCGGGGGCGCATGACAAAACTTCTCTTCTTCTGGCTGGCCGCGGCCACATTCCTTACCGGCCAAGCGACCTACATTGACAGCACGAAGATGGACGCGGCCTACCCGAAGCAGGCCGTGGTGTTGGACCAGGGCCAGTATCGCGTGATGGCGATCGGGCGCGACAAGGACGGGCAGGCCGAGGTGCACATGAAGGACACGGACGTGGTTTATTTCGTGGAGGGCACGGCCACGCTGGTAACGGGCGGCATTTTGAAAGAGGGCAAAGTGACGGCTCCGGGCGAGATGCGGGGAGAGCGCCTCGAAGGAGGCGAGAAGCACGAACTGAAGGCCGGTGATGTAGTGACGATTCCGAATGGGGTATCGCATCAGTTCATGAACATCAAGGCCCCTTGCCGGTACTTTCTATTGAAGGTTCAGACGCAGGAGGGTGGCCGGCCGCCGTTGGTGACTTCGCTTGCGAAAGGTGGCGCCTTGGGCGGTGGCGATGGTTACAAGGTGTCGGCGAGCCATCGGGACAAAGACGGGATTGCCGAGTGGCACGAGCGCGACAGCGACGTGATGTACTTCGTGCGCGGCACCGCCACGCTAGTGACGGGCGGCAAGGTGAAGAACGGCAAGAGCACGGCACCGGAAGAGGTGAGAGGGCCGGGCGTGGAGGGAGGCGTGCGACAGGCAATCAAACCTGGCGATGTGATGGTGGTGCCGAACACAACTCCACACTTGTTTGTGGACGTGAAGGGGCCGCTTGACTACTTCGTGGTGAAAGTCCGCTCGGCGAAGTAAGGGTGTAA
>JBBQQS010000199.1:0-9059 GCA_038215525.1 Bryobacterales bacterium | reverse complement strand
CCACTGGAAGTTCACCGACGTTACCGAAGCCGCCGGCGTGGCCGGTATCGGTTACGCGATGGGCGTCGCCGCGGCTGACTTCGATGGCGATGGCCATATTGACTTATTCATCGCCGGAGTTTATCGCAACCAACTGCTGCGTAACTTAGGCAACGGGAAATTCGAGGATGTTACCGCGAAGTCCCGCATCAAGAGCGACGAGTGGAGCGTCGCCGCCGGCTGGTTCGACTACGATGGCGACGGTAAACTCGACTTACTCGTGGCCAATTACGGTAAGTGGGACGCCGCCGAAGCCCGTTTCTGCGGCGATACCACTCGGAACTTACGCGTTTATTGCCATCCCAAATACTTTGCTCCGCGGCCGAATCAGCTCTATCGCAACTTAGGCGGCGGCGTCTTTGAAGATGTCTCGACAAAGTCTGGCATTGCCTTATCGAAAGGCCGCGGCATGGGCGTGGTCTTCGCCGATTACGACGCCGACGGCCGCATGGATGCCTTTGTCACTAACGACAACCTGCCCAATTTCCTCTTTCATAATCTGGGCCAAGGTAAATTCGAAGAGGTCGCGCTTTTGGCCGGTGTCGCCTTGCTGGACCATGGCCGCCCCATCGCCAGCATGGGCGCCGACTTCCAGGACTACGACAACGACGGCAAGCCCGATCTGGTGATCACCGGCCTCAATAACGACACGTTCCCCATCTTCCGCAACCAGGGCGGCGGCGCGTTTACTGACCAGACCTTCGCCACCCAAATGGCCAAGCTCACCAACGCGCTCAGCGGCTGGGGCGTGGGCTGGGTGGACTTCGATAACGACGGTGCCAAGGACCTGTTTACGGCCAACTCCCACGTCAACGACATCGTCGAGAAATTCGAAGCTACCACTTACTTACAAGCGAATACTGTTTTCCGGCAGACGAAGGGCAAGTTCGCCGCGGTGGAAAACAGCGGCCTCGAGAAAGCAAGGGCAGCCCACCGCGGCGCGGCATTTGCTGACTTGGACCGCGATGGCCGGGTGGACGCCGTGGTTACCGTCCTCGGCGGGCCGGCGGAGCTGTGGCGCAATGTAAGTCCGCAGGCGAATCACTGGCTGGAGATTGACTTAGTGAACGGCCTGGGCGCCCAAGTGGAGGTCAGCGGCCAATACCAGAGTTACTCCTCGAGCGTCAGCTATGCCTCCTCCGTGCTCGACGGCATCCACTTCGGCTTAGGCGCTAGTGCCGATCCGGTCACGGTGACGATCCGCTGGCTTTCGGGGAAGAAGCAGGTGATCTCCGGCGTGAAGGTGGATCAACGGCTCAAGATCGCTGCGGAGGCGGCGAAGTGAAGTTGACGAAACGAACCCGGGACTTGTTGATTCTATTGGGTTGAGCTTGCGTCGATAGGTCAGGGGACCTGTCCTACCCGGTCGGCGAAGGTTGTTATGGGGTCTCATCTTCCAGTTTAGCAGGCGCATAGTAAGCTGATTCTTTTAAGTTGTTGATTTGGAAGGAGAAATCGACTGTGATCGTTACTCCTGGCCTTTGTCGCCCCACAGCTTGCGCTGTGGGCTAGCGATTACGGGCAGTGGGATTACTGGGAGTGGGGCATAGGATGGGCAGTGGAGCACGGGGAGTAGGGCCTGGGCGACCCTTACTACGATCCAACTTCGTTCGCGGCCGTCACCGGAGCGCGTTTCGGCAAACTGGGTCTCTACAACCTCCGCGGACCCGGCTTCTTCAACATGAACGCCGGTCTCTTCCGCTCCTTCAAGTTCACCGAGCGCTGGAACCTTCAGTTCCGGGCCGAGGGCTTGAACGTAACCAACACTCCGCAATTGCAGAACCCGAATGTGACCGTCACCGCGCCTGCTAATTTCATGCGCATCACGGCCGCCAACCAAACCCAGCGGACCTTCCGCTTCGGTCTCCGTCCCGCCTAGCCTGCCGCGCAAGCGGCGGGGCGCGTTCCCCAACCGGTCCACGTAACCCGTTCTAAAGTCCAGAATCGCCGCATTTCCCCGTGTTTGTGCTAGTTCCTCCGAAAGTTTGAGAAACTACGACCGCCATGCCAAACAACGCCAACGCAAACACCCCTACCCCCTACGGCACGGCCGGCCGTGGCACCATCTATGGCCCGAATCTGGCGAACTGGCACTTCACCCTGGGCAAATCCTTCCAGCTCTCCGAATGCTTCCGGCTCCAGTTCCGGTCGGAATTCTTCAATGCCTTCAACCAGGTGAACTACGACAATCCGGGCACCAATGTCTCGGCCGGCGCCAGCTTCGGCATCATCACCAGTGCCCTGCCCGGACGCAGCATTTAGCTGGGCTTGAAGCTGTGGGGATGTGTCAGTTTCCATAGATCTGGAAAGGGCGCTGGAGTTCGGCGGCGGCGCATTGTGGCGCAAGGGGGCCGCCGGCGTGGCTCGATTTGGTGGCATTGCACCGTCTTGTTGAATCCCGTCGCATTACCGCCGGGTCCGGTGCCGAGGAATGGCGTTCCAGGCGAGAGGGTGGAGCCCGAGTCCGCACGGCACGCTGGGCAGTTGGCTTCACCTCTTACTCGGGTAGGGGGGTGCGCCTACCCCCCTCATGTCACCGATCTCCAGGTTGTGATCGCCTCTTCGACGGGAAGTTTATCAGTGGTACAAGTCGGCTTGCAGAGTTGTACAAGTTTGGGTTAGCCTGAGGGGATGGCGATGACAATTTCAAAGGCCCGGCAAAACCTGTTCGCGCTGGCCGAAGCGGCGTCGCGCGGGGAGAAGGTGGAGTTCGTGTATAAGGGCAAAACGATTCAGCTGGTGGCCGAGAAGAAGCCATCTAAGCTTGCCCGATTGCGACCGATGCCCGGCATTGAGCCGGGCGTTACGTTCGAAAACATTGAAGGTGACTTGCGGCAGATGAATGCGGAAATCACCGCTGAATGGGAACGGCGCAACCGCTAACAGTAGGTAATGAACGCCTACCTTGACACGCACGTCGCGGCGCATTTGGCCGCCGGCGAGTTGAACAAATTGAGCCGGGCGGCGCGGTCAGCAGCTGAACGTTACGACCTGCTGATCTCGCCGATGGTGAGAGTGGAGTTAGAGTACCTATACGAGGTTCGGCGTAGCCCACATCGAGCGGACCTAGTGTTATCCCACCTCGCCGATTCGCTGAACGTGCTGGTTTGCCCGCTGCCGTTTGACCGCGTGGCAAGGGCGGTTTGCCACGAGTCCTGGACCCGCGACGTTTTCGACCGGTTCATCGTCGCGCACGCCCGGTGCGCTCCGGATGGCCATCTGATCACGGCCGATGAGACGATTCGGGCGAACTATCATCGGGCGGTCTGGTAGTTACCTAACCGGGACCCTAACATAGACCCTCAGAGATCGGTGACATAGACCCTCAGATCCCGATCTCACCTGTCGTTGCGGTAAAACTAAGAAACGGTTGGGGATGTGTCCGTTTCCATAAATCTGGAAAGGATACCCGCGTGCGTTTATTTTCGAATCAATCACCTTGGTTTGATTCCTGACTCTACTGGAATCCAATGCCCCGGACTCAGCCCGTCGTCTTCGTCTCGTCCACGGCGGAGCACTTGCGCGAGCATCGCGAGGAGGCGGCGAAGTCGGCGCGGCAGGCGGGGTTCGTCGTCGAGATGATGGAGCACTTCGAAGCGCAGACAAAGTCGCCGCCATATGCGGCTTGCATGGCCAAGGTGCGGGAATGCGATGTGCTGGTGATTTGCGGCTTTGTTGATTTGTAGGGGGGTAAGATTGAGGTGATGGCGCGCTTTCTTATCCCCGTTTTGTGCGTCTGGCTCGCATTTGCCGAGTCGTGGCTCGACGTGCCCTACGTCCGGCAGAAGAAGGCGGGCTGTGGCGCCGCAGCAATCGCGATGGTGGTGCAGTATTGGGCTCTTCTCCACCCGGAATTGAAGGACGCGGCAGCCGAGACCGACCGCATTGATGAACTGCTGCCTGCTTCCCGGCGTGGCATCCGGGGTGGCGCTTTAAAGGAGTACCTCAACGCTCGCGGCTTCGACGCTTTCGCCTTCGATGGCGAGCTGAAAGACCTGCGGCATCACCTGGAGAAGGGCCGACCGGTTATGGTTTGTCTCGGCCTGTCCGGTGCCAAAGGGCCGCTCCACTATGCAGTCGTGGTGGGGGTGGGTGACAACTCAGTCTGGCTGAACGATTCGGCGCGCGGAAAGCTGGTGCGTGACCCTCTAGACCGCTTCGAGGCGGCTTGGAAGGTGAGCGGAAACTGGGCCCTGCTGGCTGTCCCGCGCACTCGATGAGCCTGCTATTTCTCCTTCTGGTGATGGCCGATGCCGATGCGGCGCTCGCGAGGGCCCTCTCTCTTGCCTCCGCGAACAAGCTGAATGAGGCGGAACGGATTCTCGTCGAAGGGCGAAAAGCCTATCCTCTCGACGCCCGTTTCGACGTGGAGCTCGCGGGTATCGCATGGCGAAATAAGCAAACGGAGCGCGCGAAGAGCTTTCTGCGGAAGGGGCTCCGACTCGATCCTTCCAACGCTTATGCCAACGAGTTTCTCGGCACCGCTTACCTTCTCGACGGGAATGTCTTTGCGGCTCTCCCCTACTTGAACCGGCTGAGGCGGCCAGTGATCGGCAAAGTGGCGTTGGCTCCGGATCCGCCTTTGCGAACGGAGATGATCGGACGCCTGGTGGGCGTATCCACCGGTCAACTGCTGACCACCCGGCGGCTCTCAGAGACTGAACGCAACCTGGCGAGGCTGCGTATGTTCCCGGAGCCGCGCTTCCAGTTGGCCCCCGTAGGGAGCAGCTATGACCTGACGGTACGGGCGCCGGTGCTATCGCAACCACTCTCTGGAGTGATCGGCCGCGTTTTGCCAATTGTCCGGGGGCTGCCCTATCAGCAAGTCAACTTCGATTGGCTCAACCTGCAGCATCGAGCCATCAGCCTGACTTCGCAATGGAGATGGGATCCGGATAAGCGGCGCATCGCCGTCAATTACCGCGTGCCCAGCATCCACAGTGCCTACTCACTCTGGACCGACCTTCGCGACGAAGAGTGGAATCTGCCGATGCGGAATGACGTTGGAATTCGTAGCGCAGCTGTCGGCGGCGCGTTGGAGTTCGAACTCGGCAACGGACTCACGTGGACGCCGGGCATCGTTCTGTCCCGCCATACGTTTCGCCATGGAGCGTTCGAAAATGCGACGATCGCCGAGATCCGCAACCGTTTCGACCTTCCCCGGTGGCGCTTTGCTGAGCGGCGCGTGACCGTAGATTCGTCCGTGACGGCCCGTGCCGGCCGAATCTTCTCTGGAGCAGGTTCGCGTCTTGTCGGCGCTGAGTTCGATACGAACCTGCGCTGGCTCCCGCAAGCCAAGGACGATGTCTATCAAGTGAGTGGGCGCCTGCGGGCCGCTGCCTTGTCCGGCGACCTGCCAGTAGATGCCCTTTACATCACCGCCATCGAGCGCGATACCGATCTCTGGCTGCGAGGACATGCCGGTACGCAGAATGGCAGGAAGGGGAATGCACCGATGGGTTCTCGCTTCGGGGTGATGCAGACCGAATTTACCCGACGCGTACTCCGGATCCCCTTCGTCCGGTTGGACGCGGGCCCTTTCTTCGACGTGGGAAATGTGGGAGGCGTAGCGGGGCTTGGATCGCGGGGATTTCTCTACGACACGGGTCTGCAGGCTAATGTCTCGGCCTTGGGCGGCTTTCGCTTCTCGTTCGTATATGGCCGCGACTTGCGAGGCGGCCATAACGTCTTCTACGCGACGGCGATTTTACGCTAACTGGACAGCTTGCGTTTGCGGCGCCGGCCGGGCCTCGGCCACCACAGCGATCACGATGATGATGACAACGATCAGGCCGATGAGGGCCAGAATGCCGACCACGATGCCGCCTTCGACATCTTTCTCCGAGGCGCGGGCGCGGTCCGAGAACCGGGCGAGTTCAGAATCGTCCAAAGTGGCGACAGCCGCTCGCATCTGTTCCGGGCTGATCTTCGACTTCTCGAGAGCCGCGGTGGCTGCCGGGTGAGACAGCACGCGCTGGATGTCTTCAATATTCTTGCTACGCTCCGCGCTCGCGCTCTGTAGCAGCCCTTGCAGCTCCTTCATCGGGAGAATATGCTCAGGAGTCGTCGCCGCTTGCGCGGAAAAGACGCCAAGCACTACAGGCACCATCACGGAAGATAACCATCGCTGAATTGATCGTTTCATTTTTTCTCCAATTGTAAAAAGGACTTCTCTCTTCTAATCTAGATCTGTCGATCTTTTGCCGCGCTTTTTGTTTCAAAAAAAGCCGATAAAGTCAATAGCAGCATGCACGTTGTTCTTAGCCCAAGCCTATCGGCCCAGTTCCAGAGTCTGCAGCATTGCCATCGCGTCACGCTTCAGCCCCGGCCAGTCCTGCTGAGGCGCGGCGAACGCGAAATAAATCACTCCATTCCCTTGCGGCACCGTAACCAGCAGGGTGTTTTCCGGCCCGCCGAGCGGAGAGCTTCCCTGCATCTCGGCCATCAGCCCCTCGCGCCCGTTCACCTTCACTGATCGCGCACCGCCCACCTGCAGGCTGGGGTCTCCAGAACGCAGTTCATTCACCAGTTCCTGGGTGGCTTGCTGGATATTGCGCGCCCGGCGCGGCTGAAACTGTCCGATCAACACGCCGTAGCCAACCTCAACTTGCCCCCGGCCGTTCGACACCAATCCACCTTGCGGTCCTGCAACCACCGATTGCCCGGCCCTGTCCCCGTAAGCCTGCCAGTTGGAGGGAACCGACATCCGGAAACTCTGCGTTTCCAGCGTGCCTGCGCCGCCTCCGGAGAAGGACGGTTGCGATGGTCCGCGTGCCTGCTCGGTCCGCACTTGCTTGACCGGAGCGGGTAATCCAGCCACGCGCTGTTTCATCTCGCCGAAGTTGCCTGTGCCGGCTGTATACTGCTTGGACGGAAAAGTCAGCACCTCAGCCTGCACGGATTGCACGCGATTCCCAGGATTGGGGTGGCTGGCCAGAAACTGCGGTCCCCCGCCGCTGCTCTCCTTTTCCAGCGTCTCAAAAAAATACGCCATCTCGATGGGGTTGTACCCTGCTTCCTGCAGAATTCTTGCGCCGAGCGCGTCGGCTTGGGATTCGGCACCCCGAGAATACTTCAGCATCAGCAGATTCAATCCGATCCCGGCGCCGATCTGAGCGATCTGTCCGGTAGCCGAACCATCGCCCAGCAGTATGCCCGCAGCGCTGGCGGGGATCTGAAGCAGGCTCGCCTTTGACGCCTGATTCGTCCCGTGTCGGAGCGCTACGTGCGCGATTTCATGACCCAGCACGCCAGCCACCTGCGCCTCATTGTCGGCGGCGCGGATCAGCCCCGAATTGACGAAAATCGGTCCGCCCGGCAGCGCAAAGGCGTTGATGGCTGGATCGTTAATGAGGGTGAACTCGTACGGATAGCCTCCCGCCGAGGGAGCCGCCGCCAGCCGCCTGCCGATTCCTTTCACGTACGCTTGCAGGTCGCCGTCCCGGACAACATCCACCTGTTGGGAAATTTCTGCCGCGGCCTGACGCCCGAGTTCGATGTCCTGACCCTTGGAGTAGACGTTAAACCCAGGTTTAATTGGTGTGCCAGGCTTCCGTCCCGCGCACGCCACGCTCATCGCCATCAAGAGAATTACTGCGATACGCCGTTTACTCATCTGTCCTCCACGATTTTCACGTTGCAATCTAGGGACCATTCTCCGATCTACGCTTCCCGATATGCCTACGCGCCCCCGGTCTCATCAAAAACAGATGTGGGGGGTGCGCGCAGGGGTACCCTTTCCTTAACCCAGAAGAATGGAGCTATCCTGATCCATTTGTCGGCCCTTTTTCCTACGCGGTGCCAGGCACGCATGTTTTGGGCGGAAGTGAAGCCGTGGTTGCGGCGGGAGCTGCCGGCGGGCCGCTTATCAATGAAATGGCCAGAAAACCAAGATTCGCGCCCCCCACTACGCGCTGCACATCACGCAGCGAGGGAATTATCGACAGCCGGTCTTTGATAGCGACGAGGACCGGGAGTGCTTCCTGATCCTGGTCGATCACCACGCCGATCAGCGCCAAGTATAGGTGCATGGGCACGTGTTGATCACGAATCACTTTCACCTGGTGGTGACCGGGCAGGTGGAACAAGGTCAGCCGGTTTATGCAGCACGTGACGGGGCAATATGCGCAATATTTGCACCGCCGACTGAATCGGCGGGGCCGGCAGAGCCGATTTTACTCTTGCGTGTTGGATCGACGAAATTTTCTCACCGCGCTGGCTTACGTTTCCCTGAATCCGCAGCGGGCGCGGTTGGTGGAGACTGCGGCGGAGTACCGGTGAAGTTCAGCGGCGGCGCATGTGGGACTGACTGAGGGGTTGCACGGGCGGGTGACGGCGAGCGACTGGGCGGCGCGCTTGGGACCGGGGACGGAGCGTGGCGAACTGGCGGCAATTCGTCGGGCGACGCAGACGGAATGCCCGCTGGGGGAGGCGGGTTTTGTGGAGCAGTTGCAAGCGAAGTTTCAGGTACGGTTGCGGCCGCCACCGCCGGGTCCGGTGGCGAGGATGGGTGCGCAGGGAGAGAGGGGATTGGTGGAGTCCGCAGGGCAGGCGGGGCGGTTGGCTTAGGGGGAGCGGGGGCGTCCGTGGGCAGGTATGGGTAGGTAGAGCTACCCGCATTGGTGGGGTAGAAGCTATCTGTCTTCGATTCAGGTACTTAAGCGGGCTTGGGCTATTGCTCAGAGAAAATCGGATCATAGCGGCTTTGACCCCTGTACCCCGTGCAGCCTGCCCTCAATGGCGACCTCTGGGCGCGGGTACGCGACGACCTCTCCGCCAGCCAACACTTCCTCGTCAGGCTGCGGCTGATTCACCCCCTGGTCGCGGTCTCCACCGCACTGGCCACGGCCCTCCTCTTTCTGCGCCTCCTGCTGCGTAAAGCTGGGACGCTCGCCCAAGTGGGCTTAGGATTGGTCGCGACCCAAGTGAGCCTTGGCTTGCTGAACGTCGCGCTGCTGCGCCGCCCTGGATGCAGATTGTCCACTTACTGGTCAGCCAATGCCTGTGGGTGGTGGTCTGGC
>JBBQQS010000198.1:0-9062 GCA_038215525.1 Bryobacterales bacterium | reverse complement strand
ATGTGCCAACCCAATGTGCCAACCATCGCCAGCCGGGCCAACCTCCAAGTCGAGGACTAGGTCAGCCTGTTCATGCCGAATCGATTCGCTGGACCGGGCACAGCGCCGAGAGAGTGTAGCAAAGTGAGCGAGACATCGCCTGCTACAGTAGCCTCGGAGACCTCAATGCCCGAATCCTAGCCCCTTTATTCCGATCCCATCGACTACGACTCATTCCCCGCACTGGATCGTCGTCTCCAAGGCCGTGGGTGCCCAAAGGCAAGCCGCCGCCGCTGCCGAGTGCAAATAAAGAGTTCCTCGCCGCTCAACCCGATCACAAGATCATCCTTGTCCTCGCCGCCCCGGACTACCGCCCCCGCGAGCGCGAACTGTGGCCCTTTCATCAACCATTCCCACCCCGAGTTCCGCGAAACCGTCAGGCTGGCCTCCCTCGCGGTCGTCGAGCAATACCGAGGCTGGTGCAACCCCGACCCGCCCCCTTGGACCGTTCCCGTCCCCCAAACCTGAATAGACTTTTTTTGGCAAAACAATCCTGGGGATCTCGTTGCAAGCAAACACTTCAAGGACTCCTCAGCTTGGCGAAAGACGTGCCAAGTTCATTTTCGCGCCGTTTTTTCGCGTGGATACTTCCCGGAACCACGCCAAAAGTGGCACGGGCCTTGGCCTGTCCCTGGCCCAACGGGCTGTCCTGCTACATTTCGGTACCATCCACCGCCCGCAACGCCCAGCCAGGGGTTGATGGTCATGGTAGGTCTTCCCCAACACGGGTGAACGGGACTCCGGGTTTAAGTCCTGCACGCAGCGGAACGTAATCCTCCACCGCATCTTCGTGTTGCCCCGAAAGCAAGCACTAGTGAAGTTTCTTGAGTTTCAGCGCTTGGATGCGTGAAGTGCTGACGCGCCGGCCATCCAACGGAAAGCTCAGGCGCATGTTGGGGCTCAGATAGCCCTCGCGAAATACGCCCGTTTTGTAGCTGCCGCCTAGGCCCGTCACGGTTATCGGTTCCGGACAGTATTCGGGGTGCCCCCAAATCGTCACTTGGCCGTCGGCCTGCCGAATCACCACGTAAGTGTTGTTCCTGGTAAACACTTCGAGCATGGTTCCCGGCGGCAAAGCACGCAACTCCAATCCGCCATCGGAGTCGACGGGAAGGACGGTGCTGATAGCCACTCCACTCGGGTGGAACTGGCTCGCGCGGAATATGCCGGAGTCGTTCATAGATCTAGCGCCTATAGTATAGATGAATTTCTACAAATTGGTTCGGTTTTTCTGCACGCGCACTCGACTAACGATCAGCCCGCCCAGTAAGTAGCAAAAAGCCAGGAAGAAAAGGCATGCGCTATCCGTCGCGCCCTGCCCCTTCAACCACCCGAAAAGGTGATTCCCTACATATCCGGCGAGATTCCCGAACATATTCACGAACCCGATACCGGCCGCGGCAGCCGAAGCTGTGAGCGTCTGCGTCGGCAGGGCCCAGAAGGGCGGTGGCCAGGAATAGGCCACCAGTCCCGTAAGGCAAAGCCAGATCATCACCAGCCAGAATGGCTGCCCGGGGACGGCGCTGGCGGCGAGAAACAGGCCGGTAGAGACCTGCCCGGCGACGCAATGCCACTTGCGGTCACCCGTCCGGTCAGACGAATAGCCCGCATAGAGTACCCCAGCTACGCCGCAGAGGTAAAAGAGGCCACTGAAGAGCAGTGCAGAGCGATCCGAGCCGCCGGACAGGCTGCGTACGGTGGTCGGTAACCAGAAGCCCAGGGCATATCCGCCGGTGTTGGTGGCGAAGATCCCCAGGGCCAGCAGCCAGAGGGTGGGTAGTTTCAGCGTCTGGCCGATGCTCAATTTCTCCACCTTCGCCGCCGCCTCCGCCGCCAGCACGCCTTCGAGGTAGTCGCGCTCCTCGGCGGTGAGCCAATGGGCCTGCCGCGGACGATCCGTAAAGATGAACAGCGTCAGGATGCCCAAGAACACAGCCGGCAGCCCCTCAAAGATGAAGAGCCACTGCCAGCCCTTCAGGGCAAGCCAATTCACGTCGAGCAACCATGCCGACAGCGGGGCCCCGAGCGCCAAGCTGAAGGGCACGGCCACAATGAAGCCGGACATGGCGCGCACCCGGTCGCGCGCGGGAAACCAATGGGTGAAGTAGACGATGATGCCAGGAAAGAACCCCGCCTCCGCGACACCCAGCAAAAAGCGCACCACGTTAAATTGCAAGGGCGTTTCCACAAAGGCGGTCGCCGCCGACAGCAGGCCCCAACTGATCAGGATGCGAGCAAACCACTTCCGCGCGCTCCAACGCTCCACCAACAGCGCCCCGGGGATTTCGAGCAGTTGATAGCCGAGGAAGAAGATACCGATGCCCAGGCCGAAGACCTCTTCGGAAAAGTTCAGATCGCTGGCCATGCGCAGCTTGGCGAATCCCACATTGGCGCGGTCGAGGTAAGCGACCAGGTAGAGGCAGATCACCAGCGGCAAAATCCGCCAAGCGACTTTCCGGCGAAGCATTGCGATTTGGTCAAGCGTCATTTGGGACTCAGTATACTGAGCTTCTGGATGAAACGGCTTCGCTGTGGTATACCTAAACCCCAGATGACCCCAGATTCCCGTCGCGGCTTCCTCAAACGCTCCATGGCGCACCTCTTCACCGGTGCCGCCCTGCTTGACCAAGCCATGCTTCGCGCCACCGCCGCGCGGGCCCAGGCCAAAAACGCAGCACTCCCGGCCCTCTTCGATTTACAGAAGGTAGCCCCTGGCGTCTATGCGGCCATTGCTAAACCCATCCCCTTGCTCAACTGCAACGCCGCCATCTTCGAGAACGAAAAGGACCTCCTCATCGTCGACTCGCACGCCCGGCCCAGCGCCGTCGTCAGCCTGATCCAGCAGTTGCAGCGCGAAGTGGGGCCGAAGCCCGTCCGCTACATCGTCAACTCCCATTTCCACTGGGACCATTCCGAAGGCAACGCCGCCTACAAACAGGCCTTCCCCAACTCCCAAATCGTCACCACCGAAACCACCCGCAACTTACTCCGCGAATTCGGCGCCGCGCGTGCCAAGGCCCAAGTGGAGCAGGCCCAAGCCGCCGTGCCCGGCTATCAGAAGAGCCTCGCTGCGGCCAAAACTGCCGAAGAGAAAGCCTACTGGCAACTGATGATGCAGGATTCGCTCGCCTTCGCCAGCGAAATGAAGACTTACTCGCCGGAGTTACCCAACCTAACCCTCGAAACCGACCTGATTATTCACGACAAAGCCCACGACTTACACCTCGCCTTCCGCGGCAAAGGCCACACTGCCGGCGACGTGGTCGTCTATTGCCCGCAAAAGAAAGTCATCGCCACCGGCGACCTCCTCCACGGCTTCGCGCCCTTCATTGCCGATGGCTTTCCGCGCCTTTGGCCGCAAACCCTCCGCACCGTCGCCAGCTTCGACTATAACCGCGTCATCGGCGGCCACGGCCGCGTGCAGGAAGGCAAACTCCGGGGTTTCCAAAAGGCCGCCTATCTCGAGGAGCTCTCGGGAGAAGTGGCGAAGCTCAAGGCCAAAGGCCTCAAGGCCGACGCCATCCAGAAACAGCTCACCCCCGATAAGCTAAAGAGCCTCACCAAAGACGGCTATGGCGAGTTTCTGATGACT
The DNA here is from genome assembly GCA_038215525.1 of Bryobacterales bacterium. Classification (GTDB taxonomy): domain Bacteria; phylum Acidobacteriota; class Terriglobia; order Bryobacterales; family Bryobacteraceae; genus JALHNI01. Next base: position 5,431 of record JBBQQS010000198.1, on the reverse strand, counting down.
TCCCTGTCCACGATGCTGCTGCAAAAACCGGGCGCGAATCGCACAGAGAGTTTGGCCGGCGCGGTGGCCAGTAACATCGCCGATATCTTCACTACGCTCGAAAAATCCTAGGCCCGCGCATGTTTCCGAATGAGGGCTTCGCTTAGCTCTACTCCGAAACCGGGTTTCTCGCTCGGGTACAGGAAACCGTCGGCAAAGCGGGGCGACATCGTCTGCATAATGTCATTGCCGGGCTCGCCGATCCCAAAGCTCTCCGCCAAGTCGCAATGCGCCGTCGCCAACACCAAGTGCAGCCCGTAAACGCTGCCGCCGCGATGGGGAATTAGGGGTAATTGGTGCACGCTGGCCATCGCGGCAATCTTGCGCAACTCCGTCAAGCCGCCGCTCCAGGTAATATCGGGCTGTAAGATATGCACCGCTTGGCGGGCAATCAAATTCTCGAAGCCATAGCGCGTATACTCATGCTCACCGCTCGCAATACTCGTCGACTTTACCTGCGCACACAATTGCGCGTAACCCGCCATATCATCCGGATTCAGGGGTTCCTCGATAAACCGCAGCCGCGACGGTGCCAGGCGCTCCACCATCTCCAGCGTATAGGGCACGTTCCATCGGCAAAGCACATCGATCATTAAATCCGCGTCCGGCCCAATCGCCTGTCTCGCCGCAGCGATCTCCGCCACCGTTTTGGCCATCCCCGCTTTACCCTCGTGTGGCGCCGAATCAATGGGTAACTTAAAGGCGCGAATCCCGCGGTCCAGCCCCAGTTTCACGTTCTTACTCGTCAGGTATACGGCCACCTTGTCTTTGGTCGCGCCGCCGAGCAACTGATAGACTGGCTTGCCGGCCGCTTTACCCGCTAAGTCCCAGAGCGCTAAGTCGATGCCGCTGATCGCCTGAATGGCAATCCCTTTCCGGCCATAGAAGAGCGAGGAATTGTACATTTGCTCCCAAAGCAGCTCGATATTGGCGGGGTCCGCGCGTAAGAGTAAGTCGCGCAAGTGGGTCTCAATCACATGCACGGCCGCTGATCCGCCCCCGCCCAGGCCGTAACCCGCCAAACCGCCGGTGGTTTTAATCTCCACCAGAATCGATCCGGCCAACTGCGAAAACGGCCCAAACCAACGCGAACGGGCCGGATCATAATCGCCCTTGAAATCAGCCGTGCCAAAGCGCCCCGTGCCCAACAAAGGCATCACCCAAGCGCGCACCGAATCAATCCGCTGCAACCCCGCGGCGGCGGCCGCCAACGGCGCGCCGGCCAGTAAAGCCCTCCGCGTCATCCTCATCGTCCAACGCCCTCCCACAGTAACTTCAGGGCCCGTTTACCCGGCTCATCCAGTGGCGCCCTGGTTGCCACCGCACCCACATCGCCATTGCGGGCCCTCCGCACGAGATGATTCGGAAAAACCCCGCGCAGCACCAACAGATACTTCAACCCTTCAATGCCATACTGTTCGAACTCCGGGATAAATACCGCGGCCCGGGCGAAGGCCAGCGCCGCCTCGCGTTGCTTCCCCTGCTGCCACAAGGCGTAAGCCCGGGTATAAAGATCCACCGGACCCGCCGCCGGCATATTTCCGGCCGCGCCGCGCAGTAACTCATCGATCATTGTTTTTCCATGCGCACCGGTAAATACAGCCAGGCTGGGAGCCATTTGCCGAAACGCGGAAATTCGCGGCAGCGTAACTCCCGCTTCGTCCTTGACAAACTTCACCGCCGGTACGGCGCGACTTAGCGCAATTACTTCGTCCACCGTAATCTTCCCCACCGCCTGCAGAAACAACGGGCGCCCGGGCGCCGCGGCAGCGATCCGGGAAAAAAAATCCACCAAGCCAATCCCCGTCGGCGGTAAGGAAATCAAAGCGTCGGCCCCGCGCTCGCCGGCGTGCTTTGCTAGTCGCACCGAGGTTTCGACGTCATCCGCTTGCACCCCAATCAACAGCCGCGCACCTTTTCCCTTACCGGCCGTAAGAATCGTCTCTGCGCCCCGCAGGCGTTCCTCAACCGTAAGTGACCAGTATTCGCTCGCTAATTGCGGCCAAGCCAATCCCTGCACTCCGCAGCGCAGCACGAAGGCAACTTGGCGAACCAGGGTAGGCTCGTCCAAAGTAAGGTCGTTACGAAAGGGCGTCTGCAGAATCGGGAAGATTCCCCGAAAATCGGCACCCACGTCAGCCCAGAGTGGCGCAAGCAGTAAGCATCGGCGGGTGAAGGGCACGAGCCGATCATATCGCGAACTTTATAGGCTTTGTGGTCCTACTTCTCGCTGCGCCCCCAGGTTCATCTTGGCCCAAACCGGCGTGTATTGCTTGCCCGGCGGTGGGTTTCGGAAGAAATCGTCGTCAGGCAGCTGAGCGAAAGAAAATCGCCCGGCCCACTCCGAGGGCGGAGGGGGCCGGGCGATTTCGTTTCTGGCCGATTGACTTAAACCTTCTGTAAGGGCTTGGTCGGTTCACGCGAAGTAATGATGCGGTCGACAATGCCGTACTGGACAGCTTGTTCGGCTTCGAGGATATAGTCGCGCTCGACGTCGCGGGAGATGCGATCCGTGGGCTGGTCGGTCGCTTTAGCGAGGATTTCGTTCAACACTTCTCGCATGCGCAGGATCTCGCGGGCGTAGATGTCGATATCGGTGGCCTGGCCGCCCAGGTTGCTCATCGACGGCTGGTGAATCAAAATGCGGGAGTGTGGCAAGGTGAAGCGCTTGCCTTTGGTGCCGCAAGCGAGTAACACCGCGGCCATTGAAGCCGCTTGGCCCACGCAAGTGGTGACGATATCCGGCTCCACCAGGTTCATGGTGTCGAGAATCGCCAATCCGGCCGTAATCGAGCCGCCCGGCGAATTAATATACAGCGAAATATCGCGTTCCGGGTCCTCGGCGGCCAGGAACAGAATTTGCGCGATGATCAGGTTCGCCACGGCGTCGTCGATGGGCGTGCCGAGGAAGATGATATTTTCCTTCAGCATCCGCGAGTAGATGTCGTAGGTTCGCTCGCCGCGCGAAGTCTGCTCCACCACGTAGGGCATATACATGGAACTGTGTGGTTCGTAAATTTTAGACATCCATTCTCCTTCGTCACCGCCATGTCAAAAAGGGGCGAGGTGACGTGTAGCACAGAGGGGCCGGACAGATGCCGGCAGGTGAGGAGAACCAGCAACGGGCACTCCATTCACTCCCACTCCCCCCATCATACGGGATTGTCGAGCCTTAGCGCGACGCTGGGCGACTGATAAAACGGTGATATCGCCCCAGCCAATACGGCAGGATGTAGAATCCCCCGTCATCTTCTCCATAACCGCCGTTACCGCCATCAAGCCGGAAGGGGTTTCCATTCCACTTCATCACCGCGCGCTCATCGGGCGGCAGCCAGTTGGTGGACTGCGGCCGCCCGGCTCGTTCGAGCGCCGGATCCAGCAGGATATCGGCGCGCGGAGCGTTGTCGTAGCGCCATTGCACCAGGTCGAGCGGAATGCGCTCGAGGGTTTGCACCGCCGTCGCCAAGTCCACCTTGGCCGTGGGGTTCGCCGTCTGATAGATGAAGTGCCAGAGCGGATTCCGCTCGCGTTCGCAATTCTGCCACCACTGGTCCAGGGCTTGGCGGTAGACCTTCAGTAGGGCCGGGTCCTGCTCATAGCGAAAGATTAGGTAGAAGGGCAGCATGGCGAGCTCTTCGTCGGAGTAGTTGATCTCCTCGCGGAGTTCCAGATACTTGGCAGCGTGGGCCAGATAGCCATCGTCGATGGCCGCGCGCCGGTACTCGCGGCTATACTTTTCGTCGCCGGTAATGTGATGGGCGGTCTTCAAGAAAGAGAGCACTTCGAGCGCGTTCAACGGCCCGTCGGAGAGGCCCTGGCCGCGGAAATACTCCCAGTTCCACCAGCCCCAGCGGGTGGGCTTGCCGTCGACATCCACCAGCGTGTAGCCGTGGCTGACGATATGGTCCATGATGCGGCGCGTGGTGGCGGCAATGCGGGGCCGCAGCGGATCGGCGGGAGGCAACAGGTCCCAGGCCAGGCCGAAGATGTAGAAATGGCCCACGATCTCGTCCGAACTCGTGTCGCCCTTCCAGCGATATTTCTTGTCCGGTGTGTCGTGCCATTCGCCATCGCGGGGCTGCTTCTCGCCGGGCACGATGTAGGAGCGGGCAGGGAAGCCAGGGATGCCGGTCATCTGCTCCAAAAACAGAATCGCCTCGATCGATTTCCTCGCTGCCGCGAGTGCCGCTTGCCGCTTCGCCGGATCCGGCCGAGCGGCATACTCGTAGAGCTTGCCGGCGGCATACATGGCCGACCACAAGCCGTCGTTGTCGTTGGAGGCGAGTTCGTTGGAGGTGAGGTCGCCGGCGCGGGCCAGGTGCGAATCGGCGACGAAGCCATGCCGGTCGTGCCGGGCGCGGACGCGGGCCTCGAAGAGGTCGGCCTTTTGCTCGAGCGTCAATCGCTTTGGCTCCAGATGGGAGAGCCCCGCCGGCGTCCGCACCCACATACCGCCGGCGGCGTCCGGCGACAGCCCCAGCACGTGGTTATCCGGCAGGTAGCGGGGGGAGGCAAAAAACCGTTCGCCGCTCGGGTCGAGCCGTAGCAAGCCTTGCGGGCTCCCGAGCCAGATCGCTCCGTCGGTCGACCTCGCCCAGCCCGTCACTCCCGGCACCGGCGCCGGTCGGGTCTGGCCGAGTTCAGCTGGACCACCCGGGTCCACTCGCGTGGCCGAAAAGTGTAGTGCGGGCCGGTCGGCGATGGGCGTACCGTTACTCGCCGCTTGAAACGCGATCAAAAAGACGACAGAATAAACGTAAAGGGAAGTCATGCGCTACCGTTAGGATACGGTAAAAGGGGGACGTTGGTTTTGGGACTAACGCTACTTGCGATTTTCGCCGATACACTCGAGAAGGTGTTAGCTTTTGGCTCCCTTCGGCCGCTGGGTGGAATGAGATAGCCGGGGAAAGGTTCGATAGACCGCAGTTCTATGAGGATTCTGATCGCGGACGATAGTATCGTTAGCCGCCACTTGCTGGATGCCACGCTGCGCAAGTGGGGGTACGAAGTGATCGTCGCTTGCGACGGCGCGGAGGCCTGGGAAATTCTTCAGCGCGACTCGGCACCGGCCATTGCGATCCTCGACTGGGTGATGCCTGAACTTACCGGCCCTGAGGTCTGCCGCAGGGTCCGTCTGCAACAGGGGCAAGAACCGTACACCTACCTTTTGCTGCTCACTTCCAAGAGTATGAAGGAAGATCTAATCGAAGGCATGGACTCCGGGGCCGACGATTACATCACCAAGCCCTTCGATCAGCATGAACTCCAGGTCCGTCTGCGCGCCGGGACGCGGATCGTCAAGCTGCAAAAGGAATTACGCCATCAAGCGGCGCACGATCCGCTGACCGGGGTGCTGAGCCGCAGCAAGGCCTTTGAAATGTTCGTGCGGGAT